>CAZMHW010000423.1:0-3801 GCA_964566105.1 uncultured Akkermansia sp. | reverse complement strand
CTTTTGGTGCTGGTAGATTATCCGGGTTTTAACCTGCGCATGGCCAAATGGGCTACAGAGCAGGGAATCAAGGTAGATTATTACATTTCACCCACGGTGTGGGCCTGGAAAGAGGGAAGGGTGGAGCAGATAAAAAAATACACCAATAAATTATTTGTGATCCTGCCTTTTGAAGAAGCTTTTTATCAAAAACACCAACACAAGGTGTATTTTACGGGACATCCTTTAATTGATGCCATTGAACAACAGAAACCAAAGTTTAAATCGCGGGAACAATTTGTAAAGGAGAATGGTTTATCTGACAAACCCATCATTGCTGTGCTTCCGGGAAGCAGGGTGCAGGAAATAGAACGGATGCTCGGCATCATGCTCGAAGTAGCCAATGATTTTAAAGAGTATCAGTTTGTGGTGGCCGGTGCTTCCAACCTGCCCAAAACACATTACAGTTCCCTTGCCAAACACAATATAAAAGTAGTTTTTAACCAGACTTACGAATTAATGACTTATGCCCGGGCCGGGATTATAAAATCCGGCACGTCCACCCTGGAAAGTGGTCTCTTTAAATTACCACAGGTAGTGTGCTACAAAACGGGAGCGGTGTCTTTTGCCATTGGTAAACAACTTGTCAAGATCAAATACATTAGTCTGGTGAATCTGATCATGGATAAGCCTATTGTAAAAGAGCTCATTCAAAACGAATTCACTGCGAAAAATATTTCCGCGGAGCTTAAGCGTCTGTTATCAGATGAAGTCTACCGTAATACCATGATTGGCGAATACGAAGAATTAATTAAACACCTGGGAGGCGGGGGAGCATCGCAACGGATCGCAAAATACCTGGTGGAAGATGCCTCTACGAAAAATTAAGACATGCAGAAGTTGAGAACCTACATACGATTTTTTATTTTACCGTTGGTGAGTGCACTGCTCTTCAGTTCCTTTTTCCTGCCACTCGAAAGCATTCAGATTCGTTTGTTTGCGCACCTGAAGGTAAACGAATTACATACCATTGTGAACCTGGGTACCTACAAACTCATGGCGGATGGAAATGTGATTATGGATACGCGTCCCCTGATGGATTTTAAACTGACGGCTAAGGGCGACAGCATCGAAATAAAACACAACGACAATCTGCTGGGCGTGTACAAATACATCAAGTTTGTAAGTGATTCCGGCTGCGAGTTAAAAATTAAACTGAGCAATCCCGACAGGAAAATACGTACCTACCAGGACGATATCAGTTTTAGTATCAGTGATGGTTTTATACGGATCATCAACGAAGTAGTGCTGGATAATTACATTGCGGGTGTAACCGAAGCGGAAGCAGGAACCCGCTCTTCTGTGGAATTCTACAAGGTACAATCCATCCTTGCACGAACCTTTGCCCTTGCTCACATTAACAAACATGTGCTCGAAGGTTTCAGTCTCTGCGACCAGGTGCATTGTCAGGCCTATTACGGCAAGCCAAGAGATCCCAATATTTTTAAAGCCATGGAAGGAACCCGCGGAAAAGTGGTTGTGGATGAAAATTTAAATCTCATCATTGCCTCCTTTCACAGCAACAGCGGCGGCCAAACGGCTAACAGTGAGGACGTGTGGGGTTCCCATACAACCTATCTGAGAAGTGTGGTAGATTCTTTCAGTACAAAAATGCCCAACTACCATTGGGAACGCAGGATGCTTACGGAAGATTGGCTGAGTTACCTGAAATTGAAACACAATTATCCCATCGACAACGAAGAAGACAAAACTGCGGCCTTAAATTTTAAACAGGATACCCGTAAGATTTACCTGGAATGTAATAATTCAAGGGTTCCTTTAAAGAATGTAAGGTTGGACCTGCAGCTCAAATCAACATTTTTTAGTATTACGCCCATTAATAAAGACACCGTATTATTTATAGGCAGGGGTTACGGCCACGGCCTCGGGATGTGCCAGGAAGGCGCTATGCGCATGGCCAGATTGGGCTATTCGTACACCGACATTCTTGACTTTTATTATCAAAACATTCAGCTGATCGACCTGCATAAATTAAGTTTCTTTAAGGACGAGTAACGTGGCTATTTGTTTTTTCTTTCCAATTCAGCTACATTTAAATTATGAAGCACCTTTTCTTTAAAATCATCTTTCTGGCTTTTTGCTTAAGTACTTTGTCTGTTTTTTCGCAGGAACCTCAAACCATAAAGTTTAAGCGGGAATCTAACCTGGTAAAGGTTGTGTTTGATGCAACCGAGTCTAAACTATTTGTGATCGACCGTTTCGGAAACCCAAGAGAAAATAAAGTTGCTTCTTATAAATTGTACGTAAAAGCAAAAAGGGAAACAAAAGAATTTACCGGATACGGAAACACGCTGAGTGATGAAATGATCAAATACCTCAATAAACAAAATAACGCTACAAAAATATTTTTTACTGAAATTTCTGCTGTGGATGACGATGAACACCTGATAAAACTGCCGGATGTCATCGAAACCTGGTTCCCGCGTTGCGGTAACTGCGTCGAAAAAAAGAGGTAAGTACCAGGAATTAAAAAGGCCCGTTTATTTAAAACGGGCCTTTTGTTTTGTGTTCTTAGACGCGGGAAAGCGCGGTCAAATAAACGAACTAGTTATAAGCCGGTAACAAACCGTAAGTTTTACCGTACTCCAGCATTTGGGTTTTAAAGTCTTCAGGATATTCGATTTTTACATCCATCACTTTATCCCCTTCCATTACCGGAACTAATTTAGGTTGAATAAATCCGGCATAAGGTGCTATGCTTAATTTTTCATAACGCGCCAAAATCTCTTTGTGAAGGCTTGGATCAATTTTTACTCCGTAGTTTTCGATGAGGTCATGCCCTGCTTTATAGTCACCCTGAGATTTCACACGTTGAATTTCTTTTAAAAGTTCTCCAAACAGCACCCGTAGTTTATCGTAATCGTTTACTACAAAATAGGTTTTTCCGTTTTCTGTTTTTTTCTCGATCACATTTTCCTTGGCTCCTTTTTCGAATGCCCAGGCAGCTACCATTTTACGGTTACGCATGTGCGCTTCTTCAATTTCTTTACCAGGCTTAATACGTGCTAACTGCACAATCAATCCTTTGGTAATGTATTCATCGTAAGCTGCTTTTCCACATTCCAGTGAAGGCATCACACCTAATTCGATGAGTTTTGGATCCATTAAGTAATAAAGTGCTACCAGGTCTGCACGTCCTTCTTCGAGCGCGCTCGCATAGTTCTTTAAGGTTTCGTGTGGTTGACCAACTCCGTCTTCTATCTGACCGCTGGCATGACCAATTACTTCGTGCATGTCTGTATGCAGTTTATCAGCCAGAGAAGCGTATTTAATTACACGTTGTTTGATTTCATCGTTGTAGTAGAACTCGTTTACAACACTTCCTCCGGCTGCCTGATCATAAGCTTCTACAATGTTTCCAAGGTTAACGGACTTACTGCCATGAGTCTCACGGATCCACTCATTGTTCGGTAAATTAATTCCGATGGGAGTGCTTGGCGCAGCGTCACCACTTTCCACCACAGCATTAATTACCTTGGCGGAAATACCTTTTACGTTTTTCTTTTTGTGTTGTGGCATCAGGGTCGAATTGTCTTCAAACCATTGTGCATTAGCGCCAATAGTAGCGATACGTTTACTGGCTTCAAAATCTTTAATGGATACTACCGATTCAAAGGATCCTTTTTTACCCAGTGGATCTTCGTACACTTCAATAAATCCGTTCACAACATCCACAGCGCTTTCGGTATCTTTTACCCAGGCAATGTTGTAATCATCCCAGGTAACCAGGTCGCCGGTTTT
>CAZMHW010000422.1:0-3801 GCA_964566105.1 uncultured Akkermansia sp. | reverse complement strand
ATCTGAGATTCCAATCTCTTCTTATCTTCTTCATCTTTGTTTTTATGTTTTCCTATACCGCTCGTAAAATTCCAGGTGCCATTAAGTCCAAATTGGTCTTGAGGATCAAGCAATCTCTGATAATTTACCGTTCCGTCTTTACTAAACTTGATAGTGAATTTTGCGCTTCCTGATTCTTGAAATGCAGGGGAGTTGAAATTGTAATTAATCTGGCTATAATAGTTTGACTTGTCGTAGGTGGTTTCGCTAATATATCCCCCGTAACTATAATACCTTTTACCACTCGTCATGGTCCAGGTTCCAACAACCCTTGCTTTCCTTGTCCTGAAAGAGATGAATGGGTCATCTTTCCCTTTTTTAAAGCATCCGGAAAAAAAAGTCAAAATGAAGGTGGCGAGAAGAAGGGCAGAAAATTTGGATTTCATGTGTTTGGGGAATAAATACTTATTTCACCAAGTCATGCTCTTTTAAATTCACAAGCATGTTCTCAACCAATTTCGGCAGATCGTATTTTACGTTCCAGTTCCAGTCTTTGCGGGCATGAGAGTCGTCAATACTTTTTGGCCAGCTGTCGGCAATGGCTTGTCTGAAATCGGGCTTGTAAGAGATAGAAAAATTAGGAATGTGTTTTTTTATTTCAGCGGCAATGTCTTTTGGACTAAAACTGATACCCGATAAATTGTAACTGCCACGAATTTTGATGTTCTCAGAAGGGGCGTGCATGATCTCGATGGTGGCGCGGATTGCGTCTTCCATGTGCATCATGGGTAAAGCGGTATTTTCTGATAAAAAACATTCGTAAGATCCTTTTTTTAACGCTTCATGAAAAATGTGAACCGCGTAATCGGTTGTTCCTCCACCCGGGGCGCTTTTCCAGCCAATTAAACCAGGGTACCGTAAACTTCTCACATCCACACCGTGTTTTTTAAAGTACCACTCACACCAGCGCTCTCCGGCTTGTTTACTAATACCGTAAATGGTAGACGGTTCCATTACCGTGTATTGAGGGGTATCCATGTTCGGCGTGGTAGGACCAAACACCGCGATAGAACTTGGCCAGTAAATTTGTTTGATATGCTTTTCTTTGGCCAGATCCAGTACATGGAACAAACTTTCCATGTTCAGTTTCCAGGCAAAGGCAGGATTTTGTTCTCCGGTAGCCGACAGCATGGCCGCCAGGTGATACACCTGAGTAATGCCATGTTTTTTAACAACTTCAAAAAGAGCGTTTTTGTCCAAAGCGTCCAGTATTTCAAAGGGGTTTTGTTTCAGAGCGTCGGAAGCCTTTAAATCGGAAGGCACAACGTTGGCGTTGCCGTATATTTTAGATAAATTCTCGGTTAATTCAACACCTATTTGCCCTCCGGCACCAATGATTAATACCTTTTCCTGCGTGTTTGCCATGACTTTTATTTACTAATGTTTTAGAACAATTTGTATCTTTGCAAACGTAAATATTATTTTTTGATTTATTCAATTTTTGGATTTGAGATTTGAACTAGTTATTCTCTCATTGTTCGAAAACCAGATCAAAACTTAATACGGATAATATAACCTGCAATTATTTTTATCGACATGTCAATTTTAGTCAACAGAACAGACAAAAACGTTCTCAAGCAACGTTTAAAGGAAGAGAACATTGTACGTAAAACCATTTCGTTTTACCGCTACGTAAACATTCCAAATCCCTCCGAATTACGGGACGAACTTTTCAGAACCTGGACCAGGTTTAATTGCTTTGGCCGGATTTACCTGGCCCATGAAGGCATTAACGCGCAAATGAGCGTGCCGGCAGACAACTGGGAAGATTTTGTAAAGCACCTTTACAGTCTTACTTATTTTACAGATGTGCCTTTTAAACACGCCGTAGACGGGAACGGAAAATCCTTTTACAAACTGATTGTGAAGGTGAGAGAAAAAATTGTGGCCGACGGCATCAACGACGAAAGTTTTGATCCTGCCAACACGGGCACGTATCTCGACGCTCAGGGGTTCAATAAAGCCATAGAGGACGAAAACACTATTGTGATTGATATGCGTAATCATTACGAAAGTGAAGTAGGAAGATTTGACAGGGCTTTTTGCCCGGACGCGGATACGTTCAGAGAGGAGCTCCCATTAGTGATCGATCATTTAAAAGGTCAGGAAGATAAAAAAATAGTAATGTATTGTACTGGTGGTATTCGCTGCGAAAAAGCCAGCGCCTATTTTAAACACAAAGGATTTAAAGATGTGAATCATTTGCGTGGTGGCATCATTCAATACGCCAAAGAGATCAAAGAACAAAATCTGGAGAGCAAATTCAGAGGCGTTAATTTTGTTTTTGATGAACGTATTGGTGAACGCATTACCGATGACATTCTTTCAGAGTGTCATCAGTGTGGGGCGCCTTGTGACCGGCATGTGAACTGCAAAAATGACGATTGTCATTTACTGTTTATTCAGTGCGAATCCTGTGGCGAAAAAATGAATGGCTGTTGTACACCAGAATGTGTGCGCATTGCAGCTTTGCCTATTGAAGAACAACGTGAACTTAGAAAGGGCAGGGTAAAAAACGGACCAGAATGTTTATCGGTATATAAAAGCCGCTTACGTCCGAATTTAAAAGAGATATTAAAAAATGACTTATCTTTAAATAAATTATAACCCCCAAGTAACACATGAAAAAAGCAGCACTTTATAGTTTAGCTGTCCTCATTAGTTTAGTAATCAGTTCCTGCCAGAAAACCAAAGACGATATCAATAAGGCTACCGAATTTGATATGAGTTATTCTACGGAATTTACCATTCCGTCAACCACTCTTGTTCTGCCTACGGGTACCACACAGCCTATTGATTTTAATACGCCTGATATTTCAACCGCTTCGGCCAGTAAATTCACGTCAGAGTCAACCACACAGGATTTAATCGAAGAAATTAAAATGACCAAATTTACCATCTCGAATCCAGGTGGGAATCTGAATTATTTAAAATCACTTTCCATTTATTTAAAAACCTCCGGCCTCGGCGATATTTTGGTTGCAACAAAATCAAACATTCCGCAAAACGTGTCCTCTGTCGATGCAGATTTGGGGGCAGAAAATATTAAACAGTATATCTTTAAAGACAAAATTCAGTTCCGGGTCAATGTAACCCTTATTACCGGAACAGGTGTTTCAGGAGATCAAAAATTAAAAACCTCACAAACCGTTCACGTAAAGGGAAAACGTATTTAAAAAATTACACGATGCCTATCTATCACAAACTTGGGGAGATCCCGCAAAAAAGACACACTATTTTTCAGGACAAAAAAGGGAATCATTATTACGAACAGCTGTTCGGCACAGAAGGATTTCATGGAATGTCTTCCCTGTTGTACCATGTGCACCGACCTACCCAGGTAAAAGAGATCTTAAAGAGTTATTCTGTTGCGCCTAAGATCGCGATAGATAAAAACATTAAAGCCTTGTTGTTAAAAGGCTTTGAAATTAAACCAACGACCGATTTTTTAGAAAGTCGCAAAACACTTTTGATTAATTCAGATTGTGCTATTGGACTGGCAGCTCCAACCAAAAGTCAGACGGAGTACTTTTATAAAAACGCTGATGCCGATGAAATGATCTTTATTCACAAGGGAAAAGGGGTTTTAAAAACCTTTATGGGAAACATCCCTTTTGAATATGGCGATTACCTTATCATTCCCCGTGGAATGATCTATCAGATGCATTTTGAAACCAGCGATAACCGTTTGTTATTTTGTGAAAGTCATTCGCCATATTATACGCCGAAACGGTATAAAAACTCCCAGGGGCAATTACTCGA
>CAZMHW010000421.1:0-3807 GCA_964566105.1 uncultured Akkermansia sp. | reverse complement strand
GCAAGGTAGTGGCCTGCATGGAACTTCACACCTTTAGTAGTCTGAATGAAGAGTTTTTGGCGCAGTATAAAGATTCAATGAATCTGGCAGACGAGGCCATTGTGTACTTTAACCCTCATACCATTGCCCACAAAAAACTAAAAGAAATTACACCAGAACAGGTACACGCGTGTTTTAACCGTAAAGACCTGAAAGTATTTACAAAAAGTGCCGTTGTGGTGGAGTACCTTAAATCAAGAACCTGGAAAGATTCTGTCCTCCTCATGATGAGCAGCGGAAATTTTGATGGAGTAGATTTTAACACCCTGGCAAAAGAACTGCAGCCTTAATTCTGTCACATCGAAACAAAACCAAATTTCCTGAGGAGGCTATCGTCCTTCATGCTACTCCCTCTTGGTCTGATATCAATATTATCAAGGTCAATACTCGGTTGATAACCTCCATCATTTAAAGGCTGCAGATCTTCGTTTTCAAAAATAACTTCTTCCACATGAGTAGTTGAACCAGCGTTAGAGTAAGATTCTATGTACTTATAAATAGTATCATAAACAACGGAGGTACCCGTTGTAATTTCTTTGGTTACGTATACAGTATCTGCAGAAGCTACAGGCTGAGAACTCAAAGATTTTTTTAGGTCCATAAAATTGTAAAACAAAGCTCCTGATAAAAGCATTAAAAAAACAGCAGCCGCTTGCCAAAATAACAGCGTTTTCGGGGAACTCCCGTTCCCTGCATTCTTTTCTTTAGGATAACGTTTATCAAAATGCTTTAACAGAATGTTTTTACTTTGCAATTCCTGAACGAAATTTCCTGAGCCGGAAACAGGTTTAATTCTCAGGTAAGCAAGGTACATCTCCTTATACTTCTCTTCTGATAAGTAAGTCAGTACTTCCTTTTTCTGAGAATGGGTCAAATCCTCAAAGGATTTCGTTTTTATCCAGTCAAAAATAACGGCTGGTACTTTTTCAAAATCAGTATTCATGGCTAAAATCTTTTAAGTGAATTGCAAGTTTTTTAAGTAAGTAATAAATCCCTGATTTAATAGAACCTTCAGGCAGTTCTAAAATAAGTGCAATATCCTTTACACTTAGTTCTTGTTCGAATCTCAGGGTATAAATGGCTCTTTCTTTGTCACTCAGACCTTCAAGAGCTAACTGAATTTTTAATCTTAAGTTCGTCAAATCAGCCCCTCCCGCCGTTTCCGAAAAAACAGGTTTAAAAGGTAAAACGTTTTCCTCCAGAATCCGTAGACGATTCTTTTCATCGCGCAAAAATTGTTTGCAGCGATTTGAAATAACGGTATAAATCCAGGTGGAAAACCGCTTGTCATTGTCAAAAAGCTGAGGACGCTCAATGACTTTAATAAAGACATCCTGAACAAGGTCCTCCGCCTTCTGAACATCCGAAACAAAACTTCTGGCAAACCAAACCAGTTTATTAAAATAACGGTCATAAATCTCCTCAAAGGCTTTTTTTTCGCCCCTCGAGATCCATTCCATTAATTGTTCGTCAGTTAAGGAAGGATAATGTATCCGCTTAATTCCAAACACCTAATTCAGTTTGGCAAAATGTCTTAAAACATCTTCTTCGTGTTCGGTCCCCTTAGCGATAAGTAGAATTTTGGTTTTTACCCAGTCGCTTTTCGAAATATCGCCGGCCAGTTTATAATGATCATAAAGCGTAAGAAGGGGCACCAGGTAATTTCCGTTAATGATCTTTACAATGTCAGGTGATATCTCCGTATAAAAACTTTTATCCAGATAATCCAGGGCGTACACCTGTTCTACATTCTTTCTTATAAAAGCAACATTGTCCACCGGCTCTTTACTATAGAGATAAGACAAACCTGTTAAGTACAAATTAGCCTGTATGGTTTTGGTGTATCTGTCATCACAGGCAGTGGTCAGGGCCACACAAACCGGATGCTTTTGAGTATTTGCTGCTATGCGTGTCACAATGGAGTTTCTGTATTCTTCCTTATCGCCCTTAATTGCTTCGTCCGAAAGCGATTTCGATAAAGATTCAATCCCAAGTTCCTTAAAAATTTTTTCCCGGTAATCATCCAGCATAATAAGAGACATATTGAGAACGGTTACGTCTTTACGTATTCCCCGCGCCTGCAAATACCAAATGGGATAGGTATCGTTATCACCGCCGGTAAGAAGAATCGCATTCTTCTCCAACCCCATCAGAACATTATAGTTATAGTAGATAATCCCGGTTGAAAATTGCCCGGCTTCGAATTTCTTCACCGAATAGAGGTCACGGTTTGCGAGGCGACGCTCCAATTCTCCCTGATTGATCATATAGTCCAAATGTTCCACTCTTCCTTCACCAAGTTCTACTGCCTTGTTCAAATAGGAAATATACTTCGGATCATGGCCACTCATCTGCCATTTACACATATTGTATTCGTAACTATCCGGAATGGATTTCCCCATATCCTCCACTATTTTCTGCACTCTTTTGTATCTTTCTTCAGAGGTTATAGCACCGGCCGTATCGTTAAACATTATATTGCGGTTTGCATAGTAATAATTATACCAGGCGGCTGCGTCTTTCGGATTGGCATCCACTATCTTTTTCCAGGCGGCAGACTGCTCCTTGTAATAGGATACAGGTTTATGCTGACGGGCATTTCCATAAATTTTTTCGGCTTTTTGGGCCTTAACAGCCATACAAAAAAAGCAGGCCAAAATAACGATCAGTTTTTTCATGTTGATTTCTTTTAACTTGTATGCCTGGATTCAAATAAGGTTCAAATTGGGAAAAAATAATTTACTCAAATGTGAAATAAACCGAAAACCAACCAGAGTAGAAGCATTAAAGAAAAAAATGAAACAAAAAAAGTTAAAAAATAGGGCCGACATAACTGGAAAACAACCATTGGCAACCTAAGGTCAAACTAACAACTGTACATATGCCCGTATTGTCTCGAATATCAAAATGATTTTACAAATAAAAATTCTTGCAAAGTATTAGACTATTTAACCTCATTCCTAACACAAATTAATTAATTTAGGCGAATGAACTACCTTGCCCATGCTTTTCTATCCGGCAACAATAAAGGTTTATTGATTGGAAATTTTATCGCAGACCACATTCGTGGAAACAATTTTTCAGAGTATCCTGAAGAAGTGATACAAGGTATTCAGTTACACCGAAAAATAGACACATTTACCGACGCTCACCCGGAATTTAAAAAAAGCAAACGTGTTTTTTATAATGGATTTGAAAAATACAGTGGTGTTTTAGTGGATATTTATTTTGATCATTTACTGGCTAAAAATTTCGATTTTCATTCCAGCATACCCCTGGACGAATTCTCCAGAAACACGTATCAGATCTATTCAGAACATCAGTATTTACTTCCAAAAAGCAGTTCTGGCTTTTTGGATTACGTAATGAAAAACAACATCTATAAAGCGTATTCAGACATCACAGGAATTGAACGTGTGTTATATCATCTCTCACACCGAATCAAACACAATGTGCAATTAAACGACTCTATTGAGCTGTTTAAAACTAATGAAGCTGAATTAAAAACGAATTTCGATATCTTCTTCGGAGACGCATTAAAGGTGTTCTCCGAAATCTGATTTTCATATTTACCCTGTGCTTTTTAGATTAGCTCTTAGTGTCTTCGAGGTTTTTGGGGCGAAGCGGGCGCTAATAGGGATCTAATCCCGATTGAGCGCTAACTTACCTCAGGAGACATGCTTCGATTTTGCTCAGTACAAGTACAAAAAATTGGGCAAAAAAAAATCCCCACATTACTGTGAGGATTTTTCTAAAATTGGCATCGAC
>CAZMHW010000420.1:0-3816 GCA_964566105.1 uncultured Akkermansia sp. | reverse complement strand
GTAGTGCGAAACCGGATTAAACCCGTAAAAAGCGGAGCTGCGCCTTTGACTCAGTCATATAGTGGAAGCGGTATCGTAATGGGAATTATTGATACCGGCATTGACTTTAATCATCCCGATTTCAAGGACGGCTGGGGAAATTCCAGGATTAAATTTTTATGGGATCAGGTTGCTTCAGCAGGCTCTTCTACTCCATCTCCTTTTAATTATGGCATTGAGTGGACTGACACGCAGATTAACGCGAACCAGTGTACACATAACCCGGTGCCCTATTTCGGGCACGGCACCCACGTTGCCGGCATTGCCGCGGGTAACGGCCTGGCCAATGGTACGCACGAAGGCTGCGCTCCAAATACAGACCTGGTAGTGGTTGCCCTCGATTTTAACAAGACCGGCCCAATAACCGCAGATGCAGTTCAGTATATTTTCAACAAAGCTACCCTTTTGGGAAAACCCTGCGTGATCAACGCGAGTGTGGGCGATTATTACGGGAGTCACGATGCAACGGATCTGGAGGCAAAACTGATTGAGAATCTGGTGAAAAACAGTCCAGGACGGGTGCTGGTGGCTGCCGCCGGAAATGCGGGTAATCTTAAAATTCATACAAAAACACAAGCAGTTGTAAACGACACCAGTTTTACCTGGCTAAGTAATTCCGGAAATACACTCTATTACTGGTTTTACGGTGACACCAATCAGGTGAAAAATCTGCAAATAAGTGTTGGAGCCAACAGAAACAATTACACCGACCTTGGCAGAATAGGTTTCAAAAATTATGCTTACGGTTTAACAAACGTGCAGCACGATACCTTAAAACAAAACGGCAACCGGATCGGCGTTATCCATAATTCCTCCAGCATTAACAACGATGGTGTTTACGAGTTGTTCCTGCAAATAGATGCCGACAGTGCCGGACTGCTGTGGAGAATAGAAACCAAAGGACAAGGAACACATCACGCCTGGAATTTTGACTTTGTTTCCAGTGCTTTGCCAACAATATCACAATTTCCACAAATGGCAAAATATGTCATGCCCGACACCATGTACAGCATGGTGAGCAGTTACCAGTGCAGTGATGAGATTATTACCGTAGCCAACTACCACAATCTGAACAGTTATTATGATGTAAATAATATTTTACACAACAGTGGCGCCGTGGGCGGAAGTCTTGGTCCTACCAGTAGCTCAGGCCCTACACGCGACGGAAGACAGAAACCCGACATTGCCGCTTCAGGCAACCGCATTTTCAGTACAGCGGTATTAAGCATGTTGCCCAACCTCATTGCCACGACGCCGTCGGTGATCGCGCAAGGCAGTATGCATATTTCCGGCGGTGGCACTTCGGCCTCCTCTCCGGTTGTAGCCGGCCTGGTAGCACTCTACCTGCAAGGCCATCCAACAGCCACCAATCAACAAGTTAAAAACGCTATTACCCACTGTGCCTATTCGGATAACTTTACCGGAACTAACCTGCCCGACTACCGATGGGGTTATGGAAAACTTGACGGTATGGCTGCCATGATCTGCGGTGAAAATCCCGTAGCGCTTAGCCAACTTCAGTCGAACAATCATTTAAATTACTTTCCAAATCCCTTCACCAGCAGAGTGACCCTTGATTTTACAAAAAATATAAACGCCAGTCTCCAGGTTTTTTCAAGTGATGGAAAGTTGTTATTTGCAGACAAGGTGTGCGGCTCAACTTACACGTTAACATCAGATAAATTAGGAAATTTTCACTCAGGATTAATTTTTGTGAAAGTTTATTCTGTTGAAGGAAATTACAGCCTAAAACTCATAAAGAACTAAGATGCGGGTTGCCAGCAATAAACTCAAACACCTGATAGATTTTTTTCACTCAGAGCTCGCCACTAACTACGGCAGTGGGGAGATCGATGCATTGGCAAACGCCTCCATTCAACACGTATTGGGTTATTCAAAAACGCAAATACTTCAAAAAAAAGAAGAAAATCTGAATCAGAGTGATTTACTTAAACTCTACGACCTTGCAAAAGAACTGAAGAAAAACATCCCTTTGCACTATGTGTTAAGAGAAGCCTGGTTCTACAACCTAAAGTTTAAAGTAAATCCGTCTGTACTTATACCCAGACCTGAGACCGAAGAACTTGTGGAACTCATTCTAAAAGAAGAAAAAAACACACGTTCCATTCTAGACTTAGGAACAGGCAGCGGCTGCATTCCAGTTGCCCTTAAAAAAAATCTTCCGGACGCACTTGTGGCAGCTTGTGACATTAGCAAGGAAGCCCTTGATCTGGCAAGATCAAACGCCAAACTCAATTCTGCAGATGTCCGTTTTTTTGAATACGACATATTACGTCCAAAAGAAACACGCTCAGATTTATCAGGCACATACGATGTAATTGTGAGTAACCCCCCTTACATTAAATTATCAGAAAAAGACAGGATGGAAAAGAATGTGCTTGACCATGAACCTCATCTTGCTCTGTTTGTTGAAGGCGCCGACGAAATTATCTTTTATAAACGGATAATCGATCTTTGTCGTCGTTCGTTAAGTGATGGAGGCAGGCTGTATTTTGAACTAAATCCACTAACCTCAGGCGACGTGAAAGAGTATGCGGTTCAAAGTGCATTGTTTAATGAAGTGGAAGTTCTAAAAGACATGAGTGGCAACCAACGTTTTTTACGAGCATTAAAAAAATAAGATGTCAAAAATCACCGTCATAGTATTTCTTCTGTTTTCAGCGCTTACAGGTATTTCCCAGGTAAGTGAAGATTCTCTTTTTTTTCAGAAGCGGTACAAACCTGATTTAAAATACAGCATTAAAACGGTAGAGGGAAGGAGTTATACTGGTTACATTGTAAAAGAAACAAGAGATTCTATAACGGTGGAAACGGACACTAAAAAAGAACAGGTCGTACTTGCGAAGAATCTGATTGCGCGTGTTTCCCTTCAAAAAACAAACAGAGTACCAGCTAAGGAACCAATGGGGGAAAATCCTCATGCACTCAATTACCTTTTACTTAACAGCGCTATGCTTTTTGAAGAAGGAAAGGCCAGAACAAATTCGCACTGGCTTTTACTCGAAAGCATTGACTACGCTTTTACCGAAAACTGGGGCTTATGTCTGAATACCATCGCCTTTTACCCCACCACACTTGGCGTTAAATGTGCTTATCAGATGGGTGACGCAGGTTACGTAGGAGGGCATGTTTTTGGGATAGCCAATATCACTTCGAACAACAGCAGTTCTGCCTTCTGGGGTTATGGTGCACTGGCAAAATACACGCGCGGCAACAGTAATAAAAATTTCACGATTGCCGGAGGTCTGCTCGGAATCAACTCCGATTTTTTCTACACCTCCACTTCCGCCCCTTTTATTAACACGGCTTTTGTAAGTGCCGCTTATTGTAATCGCTTTAGAGAACGTGTGGCGTTTAATCTCGAAGGATGGTTTTTACCCAGCATAAACGCGGGAATAGCCGGCTTTGGATTTAAATTTGTAGGCAACGAGTATATTTGCTGGACCCTGGGTTGCTACGGCTTAATGAATACCTATGACAGCAGCCTGAAACTAAATTTAAAAACCTTACCAATCCCCTATTTCGGGGTAGCAAGAAGATTTAATTAATTTTCCTTTAACCCGCGTCCGGTTTTATTGATCTTGTTTTCCTGCTTTAGTTCAGCAATGATCTTATCCAACACACCGTTTACAAAGGTCTTACTGTTAGGCGTGCTATATTCCTTACTGATATCAATGTATTCATTCAGAGAGGCTTTTACCGGCACATTGGGTAAATAAAGAATTTCTGAAAGTGCCATTTCCATAAGAAGCATGT
>CAZMHW010000419.1:0-3833 GCA_964566105.1 uncultured Akkermansia sp. | reverse complement strand
GTTGAAATAGATGCCCGTACCAGCGACGCCATTGCTCTGGCTGTAAGATTTAACTGTGAGATCTATACCTACGAGTTTATTTTAAAAAGTGCGGGAATTGTGTTGGATGATGACATTGAAGTAAGCTCCGTTTCAGAAAGTACAAGCAATGTGAGCGACGTGAAAGACACTTCTAAAGCAAGCGATCTGGACGAATACAAAGGCAAAAGCAGCGAGGAGTTAAAAAACATGCTTCAGACAGCTTTGGATGAAGAAAAATACGAAATGGCCTCCAAGATCCGGGATGAATTGAATCAACGCAAAAAATCATAAAAAAAGCCTCTTAAATTTAAGAGGCTTTTTTATTTATTAGTGTTTTTCGGTTTTGGCCGGTTCGGTCTTTTTGGGCTCCGTTGCTTTTTGTGCTTTCGCGTCTGAACTTTTAGAGGCAGGTACTCCTTTTTCGGTGATCGCCATACGGGTTCCACTTTTTATAGGTTGATCGGCCTGTTTAGCGTCCGGTTCAGGAGAACTTACCGCCGGTGCCGGTGCTAAAGTACCATCCGGATTCACAGTTTCTTTTTTAGCAGGTTCTTTCTTCTTTTGTGGATCTGCACTTTGAGATTTTGCCATTACACTGAAGAGGGCAACAAAAGCAAGGGTATAAACTGTTTTTTTCATGATTGAGTTTTTAATCTTCCTTAAAGGTAAATAAAAAATTTAAGATCAGAGCGTTTAGAGCTGACTGTCCAGATTTTTCAATTCCTCCACTTTTTCAAGGTACCCCAACTTTTCGTATGAAAAAATAAGGTTATTCAAACAACGTTTTACAATTTCAATATTGCTGCAAGGAAGGTAATATTTGGCTTCCGGCTCTAAATTGAGTTGTTTTAAAAACTGGTCAATGTCTTTTTGATTAAACACCAATCCCTTGCTGAAAGGGTTAATATAAAATAAGATGTTGTTAGAAAGTGTCTTATTATTCACGTCAATCAGGTTGGCGTGATCATTGATATACGAAAGCACAAAATGTTGTGGTAAATTAATACCATACACCGGAATTCCCAGTTCTTTGCAAATGAGCATGTACACCACACTCAACATGAGAGGATTTCCCTTTTTACTTTCGAGAACGTTATTGATGAAGGAATTTTGCGGAGCATGGTAATTTGTGATGTTCCCGCTAAACTGGTGCACTTCGAATAAAATATGATTGATGATCTTTACTTTTTCAAGTGCCGTCAAATCTTCGTGTAATTCCAGCCACACATCTTGTTTAATCTGTTGCAATTGTTTTTTTACTTTTGCTTCATCCAGATCGGGGTACTGGTAATGAGCCAGTATAAGTACTCCTTTCAATAAATCATCCGCATCTTCTTTCGCCCACTGTTTCAGAGCTTTTTGAAGGGTCTCAAACTGAATGGTATGAATAATAATTTCGATGCGTTTTTGCATGATCGCGTCAAAACTGTTTTCCCAGGCCGTTTCCAGATGTGGGATAGTTGGAGGACCTAAAGTAACAAAACGCTCTTTCACCTGTGAATAAATCACTTCATCCGGATCGTCAAGTAAGGTGATCAGGGCGATCACTTCTTTCAGGCTGATTTCTGTCTTACGTTTAGCTGCCATTGAAAACAAAAATAAATGTATAATGCCTACCCTATCGTCAAGTCTGGTTTAATTCTTAACAAATACCCTGTTTATACATTTGAACATTTGCCTATTAATAAAAATGCCCCGTATTTTTCGGGGCATTTTTAAAAGGATTTTTATGCTTTTTTATCTGGTGAGAACAAGGCGTTTAACGGCTCTTTCCTTACCATTACTGATACTTAGCGTGTAAATTCCATCGGGTTGTGAACTTAGATCCATTGTAAAGACACTGGTGCCAACATTGGAATAATTTTTTGACAGTACCAGTTGACCTAAAGAATTATGAACAATTACCTCTATACTTTCTCCCGCAGCTGCTTCCGTTTTTAAAATAAATCTGCCCGAACCGGGGTTTGGAGAAATGCTGATGGCATTAGAAAAGCCTGAACTTTCTTTTATTCCGGTACAATCGTCAATCTGTAATACCACATAGAATGAATTTACCCCTGCTGTATTTGTAGCCACCATGTTAAGGGTGTATACGCCGGGAGCATCGAAATTAACCGTTGGATTTGGATCGGTACTGCCAGGTGAAAAAACTACGCTGCCGGAAGGTACGGCAGACCAGGAATAGGTTGGTGTTGGCGATCCGTTTGTCTGATTGATGAGGGTAATATTGGTTTTGTTGCAATACAGGGTATCCATCAAAACGTCTACGATTGGTAAACCCGAACACAAGGTTGCTGAACTAGGGCTTAACTGGTTTCTGAAATAACCATTGGCCATAGCGGTTTGAATGCGAATGTCCTGATCGGGTGTAAACATGTAACAATAAGCATCATCCGAGTAGTCCATAAAATTCATAAACATATCGCCATAAGGAGCCGAAGGACAATCTCCCACATGTAAAGGATACGATGGGTTACCAAAGTTTTGTCCATTGGAACCACCACTAAAACCACCTAACTGAGGAGGGGTGTCATTACAAAAATCGGTAGCATTACAGTCACCTGCAGGATTGGCGGCATCACCACCAATGTGACGAAGGCCAAGGTAATGTCCCGTCTCATGAGTGGCAGTTCTTCCCAAAGCATAAGGTGCCTGGGCGCTGCCACCGCTTCCAAACGATCTGCCCCAAACCCAGATCCCATCGTTGGATGCTCCTCCGCCTGACGGAATTCCCGTTAGGGCACTTCCTCCCGGAAAGGTGGCGTAACCTAATAGGCCTACATTGTTATTGTCGACATCAGAAACCCAAATATTAAAATAATACGTCGGATCCCAGATGGTATTTGGTTTAATTGTAGCATCAAAATAATTGCGGAAATTGGTCTGACTGGTAAAACTCGCCGGATTTGTCCATCCCTGAGAATTGTAGTTAACGCGATGGATCCCCGGTTCGGTAAGCGGAGTACCACTAGGATCGAGTTGTGCCAGGCAAAAAGTAATGTGTGTATTGGCAATACCCACTGCGGAAAATCCGGTGGCTGCCAATTGGTAAGAGTTGTAACCGATTCCGGCAAAATCTTTGTTTAGTACTGAAATTTGAGATTTGATCTGAGCCGCCGAAATATTGGGATAACTCCCAACAGCCTGTCCACCGTGAATAACGTGAACTATCACAGGAATCGTAAGGCTTACCGCCTGAACTTTACCCTGAGCCAGATTAGTTTTATACTCTTCTACTTTGGAATTGAACCATTTGTCCCATTCCGGAGAAGGGGCTTGTGTACCGCAACCGCGTTTTATAGCTGGAGGGTTGTTACCGGTTGTTCCGGAAACTGTGTTTTGAGATTTTACGGCTAGAGATAAACTTAAAGCTGCAACAATTAGTTTAAAATTTAATTTCATTTGTACTATCAGATGTTTGATTAAGATTGTTAGTTTAATTTTCCTAAGATACCACAAAAATAAGAGACTGGCAAATGAACGGCCTTCCATTAGAATGAATTTTCGGTGAAATCAAGGCCTTCTGAGGTGAAGATTAATAAGCGTTCAGAGCTTCTTCACCGGTTCTTAACACCTGTAAGTGAAAGTAGTAACAAGGCTATTCCCAACCACGCCCAAAAAGACGTTTTGCCAATCATTAAAAATGCCGCTGAAGACAAAACAAAGTGAGCTTTTTTCCAGTTTTGGCCCTTTAAAAATACCTGAGCAAAATTTTGCAAATGAAAAACCCCGGGTGTACAGACTAAAAAACGTAACAACCCGGGGTATTCTATGGTTTGATTTACTTATTAATCTGCCTGTAAAAACGGGTA
>CAZMHW010000418.1:0-3834 GCA_964566105.1 uncultured Akkermansia sp. | reverse complement strand
GCTTTGATCTCTGTGACGAAACTGCGGTTAACGAAAACCTGACAACTATCAAAGAGATAGAAGGCGTCATTCATTTTGCGGCGTTTAAGTCTGTGCCGGATTCTGTAGCGGATCCTTTGTTGTATTATCATAACAATAACGGTTCCCTCCTTAACATACTCAGGTTTGTCAAAAAAAATCAAATCAAAAATTTTATATTTTCCTCCTCTTGCTCCGTATATGGCAATGCCGATGAGTTGCCTGTGACTGAAAAAACAGCTTTAAAAAAAGCGGAAAGCCCCTATGGGCACACCAAACAAATCGGTGAGGAAATGATTGAATTTTTCTGCAAAGCCAACCCGCATGTGAACGCAGTGTTGCTCCGCTATTTTAATCCGGTAGGCGCCCACATGAGTGGCAGTATTGGTGAATTTCCTATTACCAAACCCAACAACCTGGTTCCTATTATTACACAAACAGCAGTCGGTAAAAATGCCTTAACGGTTTTTGGTAACGACTACGATACCCGCGATGGTTCCTGCATCCGTGATTATATTCACGTAAGCGATATCGCAGACGCGCACGTAAAAGCACTCCAGTACCTTATTGAAGGGCGACAGAAAAAACAAGTCTCCCTGTTTAACCTGGGAACCGGCAACGGTGTGAGCGTGCTGGAAGCTATTCACTCGTTTGAGAAAATGTCGGGCAAAAAACTAAATTACGTCATCGGCAAAAGGAGAGAAGGTGATGTGATTGCTGTATATGCCGATAATACCCTGGCAAAAACAGAACTTCGCTGGATTCCGGAATACTCTCTGGACGACATGATGTTGAGCGCCTGGAAATGGCAACAAAACCTGGAAAAACAAGCCTGACCCCCTCTTGTCATCAGTAAAATTTCTTCAACACAGAGGGCTCTGAGGTACAGAGTCACAGAGCCGAGCGAAAGTGCCTATTCCTGAACGACAGTGGAGGATCTGCGTACGCAAGGGGCCACTGTCTGACGCTGATTAAACAGATCACGCAGATTTTTAACTAGAAGAAAAACCTAAATTTAAATTGCACAGATTTTATTCTTCGCTCGCGAAGAATTTCTAATGTGACCTCTTAGACACTTAGTGCGTCTATCCCCTCTATGTCCCTATCCCGAGGTAAACTCGGGACAAGCTGTTGTAAAAAAATGATTTTTACCTCACCATCGCCAATCCTAAACCCCAATCTCCAAATGAGATTTGTATGTGTTATTGTAATCTTTAATACTTCTTAAAATAACCTCGTGTGCTTCTTCCCTGCCATAAACATGCGTGATTTCCACCGCCTTGTTTTCCTGGCCCGGCATGTTTTTATAGGTGAGAAAATAATGTTTGATCCGGTTGATTAAAGTCACCGGGCAATCCGACACATCTTTTAAATTTCCGTAGATCTCGTCTTGTTTTAAAACGGCAATAATTTTATCGTCCGCCTCACCCTTGTCTATCATCCGGAATCCACCAATGGGAATAGCCTCGAGGATGATATCGCCACTGGTAATGTTCCGTTCCGTGAGTACGCAAATATCCAAAGGGTCACCATCTCCGCGCTCCACGGGTTTTCCCGATTTCAACTCGGCAAAGGCTCTTACTTCTTCGTCACAAAAAGTCTGAGGCACAAAACCATAAAGCGCCGGCACATAGTTCGAAAATTTTTGAGGGCGATCTACCTTGCGGTAGCCGGTGAGTTTATCAATTTCATACTTAACGGTGTCGGCGGGAACCATTTCAATGTAGGCCGTAACGATCGAAGGGCAATCTTCCCCGATAGGGATTCCATGCCAGGGATGGGGTTTATAGAGTTGAACTTTCATTTTACAATTACAAGGTAAAATTACTAATTAAACCCTAGTAAGTACCTGCCTGATTTAAAAAGATTTGTCCAAAAACTGCCATCTCAGAAATACGTGCAACGACTTACTTTCCGGAAAGTGTCTTTTCACTGAGTTTATACAATTCCATTACCCGGTAACCATCCACCAGATCGTCCAGGGTATTTAAGGAGCGGTTGGTTCCAAACTCCTTGAGCACAGCTTCTATAAAGGCTGGTTTGTCTTTAAACTCGCTCTTCAGTTCTTTGAATTTAAGAGGCAAAATTTTGGAATCCAGATTCCTGCTGAAATAACTGTACAAACGGCCTTCGCCCACAGTGTAAATAATAAATTTATCAATCTGTACGATCTGAGCACCAGGAAAACCATACCAGTTAAACCCTTTATCGGTTCGGCGGTACACCTGGGTCTGGTTGTTTTGTGTAGTTAAAAACCCCCAGATCTCTTTTTTTGGAAATTCAAATTCCTCTCCAGCGCAGGTTACTAAAAGTTTATCCCCCGCCTGATTGTAGGCTATTTTCCCGAACCCTTCTATCTGAGCATTGTGTTTGTAAAGGTCCTGCGAACTTCTCAGGAGTTCGATCCTGTTTTTTTCGACAGCTCTGTGAGCACATACCAACGCGTTCCCGTCCAGCACCAGCTCCACTGCATCAAAATAAAAGGCCGTAGGCACTTTAAATTTAAAATATTTTTTATAAAACTCAGGGTTAATGACAGCAGCTCTTGTTTTTGCACTGTCACCATACAGTTGGTAAATAGCTCCATCCATGGTCCAGCGTCCCACCGCCATCTGGTAATGCTCCATAGAAACAAAATACACTACAAAGCTGCTGTCTGCGTTCAGATACAAATTGGTAGTGCTGTAAGGATACGTTTTTTTAAAATAATGGGGATCCTCTTTTACCCTTTCCACCAGGAAACGGGACATCAGGTCGCCGGCATAAGCCACACGTTGATAAGGAAGATCCAGCTTCCGGCCAGCCTGAGCTGAAGCGAGCTGACTCAAAAGGATAAAAAATACATATAGTGGAAATTTCATTGGCCAGTTGCTTTAGTCTTTTTTGTACAACCTGTACATTTCTATAAATTTATACCCGTTAAAATAGGTGTCGCTTTCCGTGAGTGAACCATGCATGCCAAACTCCCTGTACAATTTAAACAAGAACTCTTTGTCATCGGCAAATACCTTGTTTACTTCTTTCATAGTTAAGGGGTAGATTTCTGAATTCAGGTCTTTGCTAAAAAAACTTCGGCGACGATCATCACCAATATTATAAATAATGAGCTTATCCATTTGAACGATCCTGATGCCCGGAATACCAAAGGGATTCCAGCCTATGGGTGTTTTCCTGTAAACCTTTATAGTATGATCTTGATGGAGTGCGAAACCCCAAATGCTTTCATAGGGGATTTCCCATTGACCTTTGTCTTTGGAAGTAAGCACCAGTCGCGTCGCCGATCCGCCGTACCGGAGAGTAGAAGAGCGGTAGATGCCCGTGCTCTTTTTGAAAAGATCGTCCGATTTATAAAGTAGTTCCAATCCCTCTTCGTCGGTGTAATAGCGCTGTGGTGTAATTTTGTCGTTTTCTATGACAAACAAAAAATTCTCTATCCGGAATGGACTGGCTTTCTTGAACATAAAATGTTCTTTGTATTCAGTGGGTTCTTTTTCTACCAAAGAATTTGTTTTTAAACTGTCCCAGTTCAGCCTGAGCAACTCATTTTCTATTACATAGGTACCCGTGCTCACACCAAAAGAAGCTTTTGAAATATCGTAATAAATAAAGGTACTATCGTTATTGAGTTTCAGAATAGAAGACCTATAGGTGCCGGTATTTTTATAAAAGTCGTTTTTATCCTTTGTCAACACATTGTCAATCGTCCGACTGTGTGAATAAGGCATAAAATAATTGCAATAGCGTTCTTCTGTTTGGGATTGCTGAGGGAAAAGAGGCATGGGATCAGCCAGACCGAAGATCAGGCTCAGAATAAAA
>CAZMHW010000417.1:0-3840 GCA_964566105.1 uncultured Akkermansia sp. | reverse complement strand
GTCGAAAAACGTGCTCTTGCCGAGCAATTAACATAAAAATATTTGATTATTACCTTCAGTTCACTACATTTGGTTTATACAATCTAAACATTAACCAAATAAAAACGAATCATGAAAAAAAAATTACTAGCCGTGTTAATGATCGCGGGTCTGAGTGCAGTCGCTCAAACGCCTCGTTTAACATTATTTGAAGAGTTTACCGGAGAAACCTGCCCTCCTTGCGCAGCTACAAATCCCGGATTAGACGCGATTCTTGGGGCATCTACAAACACCCCTTTAGTTGCTGTAATTAAATGGCAAGTTCCAATTCCGTCAACGCCAACTCCTACCTGGTCTTTGTACAAAACCAATAAGACTGAAATTGACTGGCGTTATTCGGCAGCGGGTTACGGTTATCCTAGCCAATGGACTTCTACTACCGCTGTAACCAGTGGTATCAATGCTGCTCCAACAGGTTTATTCGACGGTCAACACCAATGGTTATTTGGTGCTGCATCCGATCACCCTTTTTATGTAAGCAATGCAGTTATTGCTGCGGCGCAATCTAACACTGCTGCTTTTTCAGTAACCATGGCACGCGCCTGGGATGCTACTTTCAGCGCAGTGAATCTTACCATCAATATTACAGCATCTGCTAACTTTACTGCTACCGGAGCTTTGGTTTTCCGCACAGTAATGGTTGAAAAAGAAATCCACTTCGCCACTCAACCAGGAACTAACGGTGAAAAAGATTTTTACAATGTAGCAATCGCTTCATTCCCTAGCATTCAGGCAGGTACACCAATGGCTTCAACCTGGACTACAGGACAAACGCAAACTTTTACTTTAAACTGCCCTGTTCCTTCTTATTGCCGTGACAAAGCACAAGTTGCTTTTGTTGGTTTTATTCAGGATGATGGTAACAGAAAAGTAGCTCAATCTGTTAGAGCAAATCCAGCTCCACTTGCAAATGACGCAAAAGCGGTGGATGCAGTTTTACCTCCATTAACTTGTACTAACTCTGTTATTCCTCAAATTACCATTTCCAACAACGGTACTAATGCTATCACTGCTTTCAACGTAACTCCTTATGTTGATGGTGTGGCAGGAACTGTATTTAACTGGACCGGTTCTTTAGCTGTTGGCGCTTCAACTACTTTCCCTCTTGGTAACGTTGCAGTTACAAACGGACCTCACACTTTCTCTTACACTATCGGCGCTGTTTCAGGAACTGATTACAACCTGGCTAACAACTCTGCAAATACTCCATTTGTAATTGTTTCCAGCTATCAAGGAACTCCGGTTGCTGAAGGATTCACTGCAACTGCTTTCCCTCCTGCAAACTGGTCTACTTACAACAACTACAATGGTGCTACCTGGATTAAAAGTTCTACTGTAGGTGGTTTTGGTTTAACTACTAACTCTACTAAATTAGATTTTTATTCTACTATCCCTGCAGGATCGGTAAACGACCTGATGATTCCTCCAATGCATTTTACAGCTACTGCAGCGCCTACTATGTCATTTGACGTAGCTTATTCTCAATATGCTTCAGGTGATGCTGACCAATTAGATGTAATGGTTTCTGACGATTGCGGTGCTAACTGGACCAATGTATATTCTAAAAATGGCGCTAACTTATCTACTACAGGTGCTGTAACTACTCCTGCTTTCTCTCCAAGTGCATCACAATGGAGAAAAGAAGTGGTAACCTTAACCGGTTATAACTTAGGAGACATCTTAGTTAAATTTGTTGGTACCAGCGATTACGGTAACAACTTATACATTGACAACGTAAACTTGTCTCAAAAACCAAATCCAGTAAATGGTGTTGGTATTGCTAATGTAGCGGCTTCAGAAGTAAACGTAAACGTTTACCCTAACCCAGCTAACGGACAAACCAGTGTTGTAATCAATGCATTACATTCAGGTAAAGCTACTGTAACTATGGTAAATACTTTAGGTCAGGTAGTATACTCTAACCAAATGAGTGTAGATGCTGGTTTAAATACCATGAACTTAGATGTGAAAGAATTCGCAAGCGGTTTATACAATGTAGTTGTTGACACTGAAAGCGGTTCTGTTGTAAAAAAATTAACTGTAACTAAATAAGTTCCAGCGCTTTTACAAAGCCTTTCCAACTAAAACAAACCCCGATCCGGCATTCCGGACGGGGTTTTGTTATTTACGGACAATACCTGTAAATTCATTTTTTTTTAGTTTCTTTACACTTTAATTTAAATACTACTATGGAATTATATTTAGACTCGGCCAACTTAAAAGAAATCGAAGAAGGCTTTAAGTTGGGATTCTTAAACGGATTAACCACCACCCCTACCTTTATGCAAAAGGAAGGTATTACTGATATTGACGGCACCATTGTAAAACTGAGCAAAATAGTGCCGGTATTACAGATTGAAGCCCTTGGTAACAGTGCCGAGGAAGTGTTGGCAGAGGCTGAACGCCAGCTGGCTTTGGGCCTGGATCCTAAAAAGACCGTGTTTAAAATTCCGGTTTCCCTGGAAGGTGTGAGAGCTTGTAAACTATTGAGAGACAAAGGCTATCTGGTAAACGTGCATTTGGTATACACCCTGCAACAAGCCTATATGGCCATGCAGGCCGGCGCTACCTATGTTTGTCCTTTAGTGGGCCGTTTACAGGATCAGGGTCACGATGCCCTGGCACTTGTTGAACAATGTGTGGATGCCGTGGAAGTTTACGGATACGACACTAAAATCATGTTCTCTTCGGTAAGACATGCCGAGCACGTGAGAAACGCCATCAACATTGGCGTACACACCATTACCGTACCACTTAAAGTATTAAAACAACTCACCGAAAATAACTTTACCACCATTGGTACCGACCAGTTTATTGCCGATACCCGTTTAATGATGGTAAAAGTAAAAGAAGCCATTAATGGCGTGAATCCGGTGGTTGCCGAAGAAACGAACATTACCGACGCGATCATTAAAATGACAGAATACAATTTTGGCGCTATTACCGTAGTTAAAAAAGACGGAAGCATTAAAGGTGTGTTTACAGATGGTTCTTTACGCAAATTATTACAAGACAAAGGCCGCGACATTTTAAACAAAAAATTAAGCGATCTGGATTACCGCGAAGCTATTACCATTGATGCTAACGTGTTGTTGAACGAAGCCAATGTGCTGTTCAAAAAAACATCGGTAGATACCATTGTGGTGACTGACAACGGCAAACCTGTAGGTATGCTGGATATTCAGGATTTGAAATCTTAATTTACCTTATTTATTAAAAAAGAAGGCTGTTCTCTAAACGAACAGCCTTCTTTATTGCGTAATCTTTAGTTACTTATCGGCTACAACCATTCTTTTGTAATTTTCTTAGTAATGTAGGTTCCGTTCTCAAACCAAATCCTCGCCAAATATAGACCTGAATTGAGGTTGCTAACATCGAGTTCTGTTATCTCATAAGGATCGAAAGTTTTGTTAAGGATACCTTCTCCGGAAACTGAATACAGCTCCACTTCTTTAATACGATTTGTTTGAATTACAGAATTAAAGAATGTAAGTTTTGTTTTTGCCGGATTTGGAAAAACCGTTACCAACGTTGGGTCTGTTTTGTTCTCCTCGAGGCCAACCGTGGTATCAAAACTGAGATCGTCAATAAAAAAGGAAGAACCAAGATGTATATTGGTCTTAAAGCCGAAAGAAATCATAAATGAATCTGGTACAGCCAGAGACGAGTAATTAATGTTAAGGACAAATTGCGCGTAATTTGGTGTCGTTGCTGAATTCATAAATTCACCCTGCCCTATTATATTTCCCGAGCTTTTGACTTTTACATATACAAGCATGGTATCCTGATCGTTTCCATTAA
>CAZMHW010000416.1:1292-3890 GCA_964566105.1 uncultured Akkermansia sp. | reverse complement strand
TAACGTTTGGCGAATAGGCCTTGTGCAAAATTCTCTAATGCTACAAGGTCGCGTGTCCGCCGTAAAGCTAAAATAATACAACGTGCCGAGATACGCAATGGCAAATAAAACAAAACGCGAAGCGGCAAAGCTACAATCGCCATTGCGCGACCGAATGTCCGTCCGCATAAGGCCTATTTGCTGTTATAGGGCGTTTTTTACGTCAATCGTTGTCGGTTGTAGTGTCTTTCTTTCTCCTTATAGATAATATTTGTCCGTTTTTAAATTCTATTCTAATACTAATAGATTTTTTACGAAAAGGAAATGTTTTATAGGTTTTGCCACATACTAATACTAGGTCATATTTCGAATTGTCGAAAGGCACTTCAATAACGTCAAAAAATAAAATAGACCTTTTGATTTCGTCTAATTTGTTTGTCTCGAAATAAGTAAGGTTATTATTTATGAATACCTCAATTTCGTCAACATAATTTTTAAAGTAATTCTTAAACTTAGAGTATATGTCCACTTGTTCTTCTTTTATTTCCTTGTCTACAGATTTAAAATACAGGTCACAAAAATCTCCGTGTTCTTCAAAAACGTCTGTGTCATGATACACTTGTGTGTCACCAAACCATGCGGGAATAAATGAAAAATTTGTCTTTATTTTTTCTGTCGAAATCATTTTTCGTGTCGTGCTAAAATGCCCTATAACGTTTTCGCGGTTTGCTTCAGGCCGTTTTGAAACCGTTGTCTACCGAAATGTTTAAATAAAGATACAATGTTGCTATGCAATTGCAAAGCAAAAATTAAAAAAGTTTCCAGCCGCTTTTGCAATTGCTTTGTTGTCTGCAAGGCTTGAGCAAACCGTGTGTTATAAGTTGCCAGCCGCACACAGTTTAAGTTTAGCTTACGTGTCCGCTGTATTTTAGTCAAGCATTGTTAAACTGAAATGCCCAATTTTCAATTGGTCACAACTCAAGAGTTTGTCTGTGAATTGTTGTATGTCAGCAACATTTCGTATTTGTAGCAGTATTTTTCTGTTTTTCCACGTCTCGATAGTCATGGTAAACTTTTTATTGGGTTTTCCATTTCTGTCTTCCGAGTCGTTACAATAAACTTGTCTAATGTCATTAAATAAAATTGTCTGCTTGTCATTGCTTAATAATATTTCGAAGGAGTCGGGTAGAAAAACGACAACGCCTTTTCTTTTTTGTCTGGCAATTGTATGAAGGTACAAGACTAGAGCAGTTGAGAAAATCCATCCATAAAGAAACTTAATTGTTCCTGTCTGAATTATAAAAAAGGATAATATTTCTGCTGTAAAATGGTTGGCCGAGAAAATTTTAGTTGTGATAAAAAATAAAAGAAGAGAGGTACACAGAAGAACTAAAAGTCCATTTGTCAAGTAAGGAATCTTTTTAATAAGATAAATGTCAAATGTCTTTTTCATTTCAATTTCTGTCCGGCTGGTTACTTATAACGTTTGGCGGCTACTTGCAGTTTTTTGCTATGTCCAATTTACGCATTTGAGCGCTAACACGCAAAAAATTGCAAGTAGGTGCTGTTATGTGCGAGTTGGCGGCACACAGATACGTCTCGCTTACGTGTCTGCATTTATTTATTGTCGGCCAATTTTTGTTCAAATGATTTGCCTGTCCAAGTGAACAAATATGAGTAACCAATGATCCATTTTTCGTCTTCGTCAATTGGTGATTGAGGGAACATTGTAAACTCAAACTCATTTTGTTTTTCAGTCATTAAGTCATAGCGGAAGTTAACAGCACTTTCAATTCTTTTTTTGGCATCGTCAGGCGTTTCTTTTTTTAAAAACCGACTGAGTGGGATGTTTTTCGGTAACAATTTTTGTGTTGTCTGCTCGATGAGCTGTCTGTTTTTGATTGTAAAAACTTTTAAGTCTTGTTGAATGTATGCGCGAGAAAGTCCACCGTAGCGTGAAAATACCAAGAAGGATTGTCCGTCTGCTTTTATGAATTTCCTTAGTTCAAAAGAGATAAATCCTTTTTGTCCAGTTGTGAATGAATACTCGTAACGCAGATAATTTGTAGCCTTAGAAGTGTCGATGTCGTATTTTACAGTTTCGTTCGTGTCCCCGCCTGGAAGAACGAATTCAAGCTTTTGAAGTAAACTGTCGCGTTGTCGAGTAGTCAACTCGGGAGTACAGTCAGCCGGGAGGTTTTTAAAAAAGAAAGTCAGAGATTGTCCGAAGGTCGAAAAAGACAATATTGTCAGGACGGATATGAGGAATAATTTTGTCATTGGTCTGCTTTTGTCCTGCGGAATTTGTCCGCCAATTGCACATAACGGTTTGCCAACTGCCGCCGCCGGCATCCGAAAAAGCCGCCGGCTGCCAAAGGTTCCCGTGTCCACCGTGAAGTTAAAATAAAAAGTGCAGGCCCGCCACTATGTCCCGGCGCGGAGCGCCACCGCTTTATTGAACAGGGCCTGCTTACGAGAAGCTGCCTCTGTCCCGGTGGCGGCAGTTGGCTGTTATGCGGTCGTGCGCCCTTTCCAAGGTCCCGTCGACCGAAATGCTGTCGACCGAAATGCTAGAGTAAGGATGGTTTTAGTTTT
Source organism: uncultured Akkermansia sp. (assembly GCA_964566105.1). Taxonomy (GTDB): domain Bacteria; phylum Bacteroidota; class Bacteroidia; order B-17B0; family Aurantibacillaceae; genus Aurantibacillus. The sequence goes on along the minus strand of CAZMHW010000416.1, from coordinate 1,316 downwards.
TTGCCTCCGGATGCTGTCAAACCG
>CAZMHW010000416.1:0-1282 GCA_964566105.1 uncultured Akkermansia sp. | reverse complement strand
GCTAAAGGCCGATGGCATTTTACAAGCGCTTTTGGCGCCACTAAAAATGTCATACCGCTGAAAAGAGCGCCAAATGGGCTTGGAAAATGCTCTGAGATATTTGAATCAGCGAATACTATTTCGTTTCCAAAACGCACTAGTGACGAGTCCAATAGCCACTACGATGTCAAGGAAGTTCCAAATATTTCTTCCTAAATGTATTTTAACCAATGGTTGAAATAGAATTGCAAGGGAAGCGTAAATAATGATTTCCACTTTATGACCTTTATTGTTAGCCTCGACCGCAAGGAAAGAAAAACCCACCATTGCCGTGAATCTTACAAATTGATAAAAGCCGTACGGCATTTGAAATAGACACAAAAGCAGTAACATAGCTAATCCGATTTTTATCCATTTATCCATGACTGTGAAACTACCAGTTGATCAGTATGAATATCGCTGACACGTAAATACCAATTGTAATTAAATTAACCAATAGGTTGACGATTTCTTTAGAGTGAATGGGTCGCCAAAATCTTGGATCTGCTTTACCGCGTTCATATCCATACCATTTATGAAATCTGTAGGCAACAAAAAAGAGAAGCACGGTAATAAAATATTTCATAAACAATTCATTTTACTTTGATTACTACAACGTAAGGAGATAATTGTTTGATTTGCTCTGTAAAAGGAATAGTTTCCACGCTACTGGTGGCTGGAATTATGACTTTATCGTTTAAAAGTTCAATCAAATTCTGTAGGTAAGAAGCTTTTATTGCATATCCCACATTCTGAGCGCCATTCACTCGAGCATTCGTAATCCCAATTAGATAGCCTTGTTTATCGAACAATGGGCCACCACTATTGCCTGGTTGAATAGGAGCGCTCATTTGATAACATGAGATATCACCTTGAAATCCGGTGCGAGAACTAATAATCCCATCTGTGATTTTAAGTTCATCACCAAGGACAGAGAGCATCGGATAGCCCATGGAATATACGCCACAGCCAACTTCCGCAGTAGAGGACTTGAAACCGAAAATTGGTTTTGGCAAACCCTCACTTTCAATTTTTAATATTGCTAAATCATTGTTTTTATCGACTTGAACAACTTTAGCGGTCTGACTAGACTTTCGTCCGTTCACAATAAGATCAACCACTATCTCAGTCGCATCGCTGACAACATGGTAATTTGTTGCTAAATATCCTTGGTCGGAAATGATAAAGCCTGTACCGCTAGATTTGAAGGCCTCACTGGTTGAAGTGACCTCTGGCTTTGATTGATAAGTTTTTACAATAAGAT
>CAZMHW010000415.1:0-3900 GCA_964566105.1 uncultured Akkermansia sp. | reverse complement strand
ATGTTTGACCGTTATAATCTTTTAAGATTTGCGTATAATTATTTTTGCCAAGCAGGGAAGGATTGTATTTCGCCAGGCCACTCTGAGCGTATGAAAATTTAAGTTGAATGCGCTGTTCTTTCCAAATGGCTTCTTGTGCTATGCCCAACCCTGTTCCTAATCCATCTGCCAGCTGGTCTCCCCAGGAATACCCCCATCCCCTGCTAAATCCATCCAAACATTCGATGGCAGTCATGTAGACGAATCCAATTCCACCGCCAAACACTAGTTTTTGTTTTCTTGAAAATCCCACGCGATCGAAAGCATCCATCATCAGCACAGACATTTGATACGTTGTAAATACGTGGCCCGCCTTATCCATCTGAAGCCATTCGGCATTGTCATTAAAAAAATGGAAACTGCCGGTATTGTAATCACTATACCAGGCATTATTCAGATAAAACAAAGAACCAATCGTGAGCGCTCCGGAGGTAGATACCAGCGCGATTTTACGCGTGTTACTCCCCGGATGTTTCAGTGAATCTGTCTGGCCAGAGGAACACCTGACCAAAACAAAAAAACAAATAGCAAAGACTAGCCTCTGATGCATTCAAGCAAAGATACTACATTTTAGAAATCATTGTAATCCACCAGATCTTCAACAGACTTCAGATTTAGATCCTTTGTTCTCTTCTTAGGCGCAAGAGGTATTTGAACATTACCGTTGGGATCAAGGGTCTGGTTCATATTTGTAGCGTCGTAAATATTTTTATTATTGTAATAGGATTTGGTTTTGCCAAACTTAAACACCAGTCCGAAATTAAAAAACAAACTTGGGGCCACGTCTTTTTTGTAGAAATACGTATTGTAAATCAAATTACGACGTGTTTTATTGGCCCGCTCTGAATAGAAGGAAATAGTGTTTCGCGAACTAATTCCACCGGCTACGTAAAAGTTAAACCAACTGCTTAAGCGCACATCAAACCTAAAGCCGGTATTGATTTCGTAACGGCTAAAATGAAATGTGGCATCCGTGTGCCGGAAATAAAGAGAATCCTTATTCGAAAAATTAAACATACCTCCCTGCGGCCGCGTGTAAATACTAAAAAAGGCTTTGGAGCCCATAGGCACATTTAAACTCAAACTTCGTGGAAACTGCAGACTTACATTTACTTTATCCAGCCGTCCAACCCGCAGTCCTATGAAAGGCAGATAAAAACGATTCCCCCACAAAAAAGATTTTGTTGCGCCCAGGCGCCAGTTAAATTTATCATTTACGTTGTGACTGTAAACAATGGTGCTTGCCAGACGATAATAAGGTTTTGAAGGATAAGTAACATCGCGGGTAACAAAAGGAGAAACATCCACGAACCAAACCCCCTTTTTTCCGGTATTATAAATATAACGCATCCCGACTCCAAATTTTACCAGGTTGTGCTGCGTTAATCCGTTAAACTCGGGACGAAGGGACAAAAAGTTACCGGTGAGTAAAAGATGTGTATTTTGAATCACCCCACTATCCTTACCCGGTTTATCTTTTGTATACAAAGGTGTTACAAAAGTCAAATTAAATTGTTTGATCCCATAACTCTTTAAACGCTTACTTAAAGCATCGGAAGTATCTTTAAATGTTCTGTTTGGCTTACGGTAACTGTCCATCACGATCACCGTATTGAAATAATGTTTTGGTTGTTTCAGCCTTAAACTATCAAATGAATTCTGAGATTTCATCCGTCCCGCAAATAAAAAACACAAGCTGATGAAGGTCACCAGTATCAAAACTTTATTTCTGACTGACATCAACTTAATCACTCTTTTCCTTAATGGTATTTATTATCTCACGTTTAAAATCCTCCTCGGCCTGGCGAAGTTTTACAAATTTTTTGAAGCCAATGATTCCTTTGATCTTTTCACTGTACACCTTATGAACATCCGTCTCCGCCTGTTTGGACTGGAGATCCAGATAATATAATTCTTCCGCTTCCTTTTCGGTAAGTGTCTCTGATTTTTTGCGGTAACTCTGTCTCAGATTTTTACGAATGGCTTTAATTTTATCGTTATACTCATTGTAAACAGGCCAGAATTTTTCAGCTTCCGCACCGGTCAATTCCACACGTTTCGAAATAAAGGAAACACGCAGAGCTTCTACCTTATCCTTTTCAGGTTGCGCAGAAAGCGACTGCTTATTAAAAAGCAGCAAAAGCAAAGTGAGTATGCGTAATATCCGGTTCATTATATTTCGTCCAGCAGGTCCTCAGTCGAAACGTTCTTCAAACTGCTATCCTTAGTTTCCTTGTTTTTTGTATTCTCTTTAGTTTCAAGTTTCTTTTCCAAATCCGCGGGGTTAACTAACTCGTATAGATCATCGTTATCAAGACCCTCAAGATTTTTTGTTTTCACCAAATCCTGTTTATCTACACACGCCATGGTACCACAATCTTTTAATTCAACCGGCTTAAAATAAAAATCATAGATCCAGAATCCGAGACTTAGCATGAATACTGCCGCAGCTGCAAAAGCCATGCGGCGTCCAAACAAATTTATTACCCTTCCGGTTGGAGGGTTATTAAGCACTCTCTTTATTTCCTTTTCGTTTTCCTCAAAAAAACCTTCTTTTACTTTGAAGTGATTGTATTTTGGAAGCGATTTTAGTGTTGAAAAAGAAAGAAGTTCATCGGTCTGATCAAAGAACACGTTGCTCAACTCTTTCACCTCCGCTTCTTCAAAATATCCTTTTGGCACCTCAAAGCCGGGATTTCGTTTTAAAGCAGCTAAACCAGGATATTGCAAATCCTCAAAAGAATCCGACCTTTTTGAAAAATATTCCTGAGGAACATCAAAACCAAAATCGTCCTTGTCCTTATTTTTTAATTCCAGTAATTTTTGAAATTCTTTATGTTCTTCCTTCCATTCAATCTTATTAAAAATTGAACCGGCGGATTTTTGAAAATACCCTTCCGGCAAACCGAAATTCCCTGGTTCGTTATTAAATGGATTATTTTCGTTTTCGTCTTTCACGCTCTTGTTTAGATGTTACTTTTTGTTCAAAGTTTAAGCATTCACCAGTATTTCCTCTATTTTCTTCGCTGCTATGTGATAACTCGCTTTTAACGCGCCAACCCGAGGTTTCCAGGATTTGGGACATTTCCTCGTAGGGGGTTTCGTCGTAATAACGCATATTAAATACAATACGTTGTTTTTCGGGTAATGTTAAAATAGCCTGTTGCAGTTTTAACTGAATCTCGTCTCCTGTAAAATAATTGTCGCTTTCCAGGTTTTTACTCAATTCATACTCAATTGGATGAATAGAAGAGGTGTTCATTCTCTCTTTCTGTCTTAATAACGTCAATGCCTCATTGGTGGCTATGCGGTAAATCCAGGTATACAATTGACTGTCCTCCTTAAAATTCTCCAGGCCTTTCCAGATCTTAATAAAGGTATTTTGCAGCACGTCGTCACTATCATCGTGATCAATGACAATTTTCCGGATGTGCCAGTAGAGCCGTTGCTGATACTTTGCAATCAGCTGACTTAAAGCAGTATTCCGCGTTTTTTCATCACGAAACAGGTTTAAAATCGCTTTATCGTCAATTTGTGCCACAAATAATTTATTGTTAGACGTAAAAATAAACTAAAAGTTTAATTTTGGGTTCAACTTTTTTAATGGACCTCGTAAACCGCGTTAGAAACTACGAAAACATACACATTGTTTTCTGGTTAATTAAGGACACTTGCTGGATGCTGGAACTCCGGTGGCTGGGTGCCATCGTGATGATTCCTACCCTTTTTGTTGCCATTTACATTATTTTTAAAACCTTGCGAACCAGGGAAGTTTACATTAATGCAGCCATTTTCTTCTGGATTCTTGCCAACAGTTTCTGGATGATGATGGAGTTTTTTAACGACAACCGATATAAATAC
>CAZMHW010000414.1:0-3917 GCA_964566105.1 uncultured Akkermansia sp. | reverse complement strand
CTATTTATATGAATACATTGTTTTAGCTATTCCGGCGCGTCGTGTACCTTGTGAACTTGATGAAGTAAACTTCAAATGTGATTACGAAACGCTGGACAAACTGAATAACCTGATCACCGATTCTGAAGCCGAATCGGAAGAACCGGAAAATCCCATTTGGGAAAAACTAAATAAAATAAAATTTAATAAAAATTAAAATCAGAAATCATGCCAAATCCTAAACGAAAACTGTCGCGCTCACGTAGAGACTCACGTCGTGCCACATACAAAGCAACATCAATGACCATTTCAAAAGATTCGACCACTGGCGAGGCGCATTTGATGCACCGTGCTCATTGGTTTGAAGGAAAACTTTACTACAAAGGAAACGTAGTAATGGAGAAAAAAGCGTAATTAAACTTATTGTTCTTCTAATGTTAAAAAAAGCAGGCAAGTTATGCCTGCTTTTTGCATTAAAAAATTATCTTTAGCCACACTGAAAAATCTGCTTAATACTCTTCTCAACCTTGGCCTCGAGGACCATCACTCCTCGCACGATAAGAGGCGAATTAAAGCCACGAATCTCATTAATCTGATCATGGCTTTTTTCTTACTGGTTGGATACACTAATTATTTTTTTCTAGGTCCAGCGTTTGCCGTTTTTCCGGTTACGCTTTTTCTTGTTATAGCCCTTGTTTCACTTTTCCTGAGCAAAATAAAAAAAACGCAAGCCTCTTTTTTGCTGTTTACCATCAATGTAAATCTCTCTATTTTTTACATCAATAAACAATTTCCCCTCGAATCAGGCGCTTACTTGTTTTATTTTCCTTTAATAGTAAGTGTGATTTTGCTTAACAGTCCTTCCTTTAAAGACAAGTATTCTCTTCTGCATTTTGCCATTTGCACTTTGTTTTTTGTTTCCAATTTAGTGTTTGACTTCCCATTTATAGCGGTAAAAAATCTTGATGCTGAACAAATAAAAACCTTGTGGTACTACGACCTTGTTATGGCGGCCTTTATTACTGCTGTTTTAAGTTTTGTATTAAACCGTATTATTTATTCACAAAACAAAGAGATCAGAACGCAGAATGAAGATCTGAAAAAAGCAAAAGAGACTGTAAATATTTCACTCAAAGAAAAAGAAATCTTGCTGGCTGAGCTCCACCACCGTGTAAAAAACAACCTGGCCATTATTTCGGGGTTACTGAATTTGCAGGAAGATGCCACAGAAAGTGAAGAAGCACGACAAATTATAAGCGACAGCAAAACCCGCATCATGAGTATGGCGTTGGTGCACAAAATGTTATACGAAAACAGAGAGCTTAAAAGCATTAATGTGGGTAAATACGCCTCCGAACTCATCAACGAATTGTTTAATTCCTATAATCTCACCAAATCGGTAACTGTATTTGAGGAGTACGACCAGATAGATCTGCCCGTAAACAAATCCATTCCTCTGGGATTGATTCTCAACGAGGTGGTCACGAACAGTATTAAGTATACTTTTAAGGCTATAAAGCGCCACAAAGGGACCTTCGACGTACGCATTACACTTAGGGATAACAACGTAGCTCTTATCCTAAAGGACAATGGTCTTGGTTTTCCGGAAGACTTTAATCCTGAATCAGATACGCTGTCTTTAGGGATCTACCTCATAAAAACGCTCTCCGAGCAAATAGACGGCCATGTGAAGTTTTCGAACGACAACGGGGCCAAAATCGAGTTAAATTTTAACCTCAATTAAATTTTATAAAATGCAAGTATTTTTAAGGTGTTTTTAAGCATATAAAATTGTATTATTGTGCTCTCGTATAAAGATTTAGGAATTAAAATATGAAGATTGGCTTTGATATTTTAGGTGGGGATTTTGCTCCAAAAAATTGTTTAGAAGGGCTAGTCATGGCCTCTAAAGAATTGCCCGCAGATGTTAAGTTAGTATTAATCGGTGATAGTAATGCCGCTAAAGATTATTTTGCGAAAAACAATGTAAATCCTGATCAGTTTGATTACGTTCACACCACCGACGTTATTGAAATGGGTGAACACCCAACCAAAGCCTTCTCACAAAAACCAAATAGCAGCATCTCTTTAGGTTATAAATTACTCAAAGAGAAACAAATTGATGCTTTTGCAAGTTCTGGCAACACAGGCGCCATGCTTGTGGGGGCCATGTTTACTGTGAAAGCAATTCCCGGTGTTATTCGCCCTTGCATTACCTCTATTCTGCCAAAAGAAGACGGCGGTTTTGGAATTGTGCTGGATGTTGGGACTAATGCCGACTGCAAACCGGATGTGTTATACCAGTTCGGTATTCTGGGCTCTATTTGTGCGAAAGAAGTTTATAAAATAAAAAATCCGAAAATCGGCTTACTCAATATTGGCGAAGAGCCTGAAAAGGGAAACCTGGTTACCCAGGCTGCCCATGCTTTGATGAAAGACTCTAAAGACTTTAATTTTGTTGGAAATATTGAAGGCCGTGAGGTTTTTTCGGATAAAGCAGACGTAATTGTATGCGAAGGTTTTGTTGGAAATATCTTATTAAAGACCGCTGAAGCCTTTTACGATGTGATCAAATCACGTAACCGCAGCGACGACTATTTTGATAAATTTAATTACGAATTATACGGGGGAACGCCTATTCTTGGAATAAACGCCAATGTATTGATTGGTCACGGTATTTCAAGTTCACTTGCTTTTAAAAACATGTTGCTATTGGCCAAAGAAGTAGCAGATGCCAAACTGAACGATAAAATAGAACAAATTTTTCAATAATGAAGAGAGCCGCAATTACAGCCGTGGCAGGTTATTTGCCAGAGAATATTCTTACCAATAAAGATCTGGAGAAAATAATCGACACGACTGACGAATGGATCACGAGCCGTACCGGAATTAAAGAAAGACATGTTGAGAATGATCCTACTAAGGCCACTTCTGATATGGCTGTGGAAGCTGTTAAACTTCTTTGCAAAAAAAGAGGCATCAGCGTAGAGGAAATTGACATGCTGATTTGTGGTACCGTTACACCAGACATGGTTTTTCCAGCCACCTCCAATATTATTTGTGCCAAACTGGGCGCAAAAAATGCCTGGGGATACGATGTGGGCGCGGCCTGCTCCGGATTTATTTACGCACTTACAACCGGAGCTCAGTTTATTGAGACCGGCAGGTATAAAAAAGTAGTGGTTGTTGGTGCCGACATGATGAGTCGGATTATTGATTATACTGACAGAGCCACCTGTGTGATCTTTGGAGACGGTGCTGGTGCGGTTTTACTCGAACCAACTACCGAAGACACAGGGATCGTTGATTTTATTCTTCATTCAGATGGTAACGGTTGTACACACTTGCACATGAAAGCAGGCGGATCATTAAATCCGGCTTCTCACGAAACGGTGGACAAAAAAATGCACTATGTTTACCAGGAAGGGCAAGCTGTTTTTAAACATGCTGTATACAATATGGCCGAAGTAAGTGCCAACATCATGGAAAAAAACAACCTAAAAGCTGAGGACATTCAATGGCTGGCAGCTCATCAGGCTAACAAACGCATTATTGACGCTACTTCTTCCCGCATGGGTATTGGCTCAGATAAGGTCATGATGAACATCGAACGCTACGGAAATACGACTGCCGGTACTATTCCATTGTTATTGTGGGATTATGAAAAGCAATTGAAAAAAGGCGATAACATTATTCTTTCGGCTTTTGGTGGTGGTTTTACCTGGGGGGCTGTTTATATTAAATGGGCCTACGACGGAAGTAAGACAGGGAAGTGATTTTAGTCCCACTGTAGTCTTACGTAACAAACTAAAAACCGTTAGTGTGATTTCGCCTCTTTCTTCAGAGTAGTGTCACCTTACGCTGACCGTTAATTCTTATCTTTTAAAAGCATTACTTTCTAAAAAATAATCCAAAACGGTTTTTTATAAGTTAAAATT
>CAZMHW010000413.1:0-3918 GCA_964566105.1 uncultured Akkermansia sp. | reverse complement strand
GAGGAATCTACAGTCTGCTTGCCGGCTTATTCTCAAGAGGGGTGCCCCAACTCGCACGCTGGAAAAAATAAGCCTGAAGTACCTCTATCGCATTATGTGTGTAATAACTATCCTATAAGTTATATAAATGCGTGACACCAATAAAAAAGGACCTTTTGCAGGAAAGAGTCCCTTTTTTTCTGCCAGCCCGTTAAAAAAATGAAAAAACTCAGCAATCATTTAAAAATTACCATAACTTTGTACATTAATTAGTTGATTGAAAACAAGAAAAAACATATTTACCTCCTGCAATTTGGTGCTGTTCATCAGCTCTTTATTGTTTGCATCGTTGATTGGATTTTTCTCCGCGCATCTCCCCTCTCAAAACAACCACAGACAACAACAGGTTTTCGCTAAACAAAATCTGGATGAAAGCACTTGTTCCCAATTGGTTTTTGAAGAAGAAAACGAGACAGAAACTGAAAGTGGATTTGAGCTTCAATCCCTCGTATTGCCATTTTTCGCTTCTTTCTTTCAATTTGAAATTACCACTCCCTTTTATGTTTCAGCGCAACCGCTGACAGAAAAACTCACAAATCCGATTTATCTTTCGGTTTGTAATTTCCGTATTTGATTAATTTTTAACGCTTCCTTCTCCAGGATGCCCGGCCCATGTGGCTTTGTATTGTTCCCACAATCAAAAAAAAATTAATTAAATCCACACAAAATGAAGAGTACCCATAATGGTTTTAACGAGCATGAAGTGCTGCATGACCTTAAACACTATTTGCCCGCACAGGCTCCGTTAAAGGATTTTATACACCACAACACCCTCCATGCTTTCCAGAATCTTAAATTCTACAAAGCATTGAGACAGGCTTCCGGCGTTTTTGGGTACAACGTATCTCTTTCTCTCGAAGAATACAGAAGCCATTTCAAAAGTGGACGTATCCGGGAAGATATTCTTGAAAAAGCGATTAGCGATGCCATTGGCCCTGAGTACCTTCAGGAGTGGAAAACCAAACTTCTGGGTAAACGTTACGATCTTTCGAATCCTGCCCGCGTGGGCTCGGTAAGATCTCACTGGGAAAGTAAATATGGCATTGATCTTGATATTCTTGTCTTCCCTACTCTTTTCCGTACCATTTGCAGTTACCTCGATCAAGGTATCTCTATTTGGAATTTCCCTGTACTTGACAAGGGCTTTTTAAATTCAATCCGCGAGATGGAGAAAAACACCTATTCCAGTTTTTTCACCACCCCCCGCGCCAAAGCCCTTTTAAACACCCGTTGTAAAATATCTGAGCTGCTTAACATACTTGTGGGCGACGAATCACTCTACAAACAGTACCTTTTTGATCAGCAGTTCTCGCATCAGGGCTGGTCAGGTATTGTATCTGTGGTGGAAGACCAACCTGAATTTTTACTGGATACCAAACGCATCAGTTTAAAGGATGTGATCATCTTTGAGCTGCTCCTAGAAATTGATGCCCTTGACGCGAAATTTGGCGAGATCTGGGCTCCGCTTGGCACCAAGATAGAAGAGAAGCCTGTAGAATTATTTGAAGAAGTTCCTGAATCGGAATTCAGCAAAGTGATGTCTATCTGGCAGGACGCTTACGAATGGAGTTATTACGACGAAGTTCTGGCCGGTATTACCTTAAAACAAGAAGAGAAAAAAGACGAGGGAGAAAAAAGCTTCCAGTCTGTTTTTTGTATCGATGACCGCGAAATCTCCCTGCGCGATTACCTGGAACGTATGGACTCCAAATGCGAAACATATGCAACTCCCGGCTTTTTTGGAGTAGAGTTTTACTTTCAACCAGAACATGGCAGGTCTTACACAAAACAATGCCCTGCACCCGTTACACCAAAATACCTGATCAAAGAAATTGGCGTAAAAGGTGGTCGTAAAAAAGACCTGCACTTTGCCAAACATACACACTCCCTGATTCGAGGCTTGTTTATTGCCCCTACTTTGGGATTTTGGTCCGCTGCCCGTTTGTTCATCAGCATTTTCAAACCCGCTTATACACCTGCTACCGCCTCTTCTTTCAGTCACATGCATCAGTTATCTAACCTGAGCATTCTGCACAAAGAAGGCGACGCACCTGAAAATAACCTGCAGGTAGGTTATACTATTCAGGAAATGGCAGATCGTGTATATGCTCTTTTGATGAGTATAGGTCTCGTGAAAAATTTCGCGCCTCTTGTGTATTCTGTTGGTCATGGATCGAGCAGTACCAATAACCCGCACTACGCTGCTTACAATTGCGGCGCTTGTTGTGGCAGACCCGGTTCAGTAAACGCCCGTGTATTGTCCTTTATGGCCAATCACCCCGAAGTAAGACAGATCTTAAAAACAAAAGGCATTACTATTCCTGAAAGCACTCAGTTTGTAGGCGGCTTACACGATACCACCCGCGATGAGATTGTTTTTTACGACGAGGACATTCTCTCGGAAGACAACTTAAAAAAACACAGGGAGAATAAAACAGTATTTAATAAAGCACTTGACCTGAATGCCAAGGAACGCTCCCGTCGTTTTGAACTCACCAACAGCAAACAGTCAGCCGAAAAAGTGCACAAAAAAATTCTCGTTCGTTCTGTTTCTTTGTTTGAACCTCGCCCTGAATTAAACCACGCCACCAATGCCCTTTGTGTGATTGGAAAAAGAGACCTGACCAAAGATATTTTTCTGGACAGAAGAGCCTTCACTAATTCGTACGATTACACATTAGATCCGGATGGACAAATTCTGGTAAACATCATGAAACCTATTGGACCTGTTTGTGGTGGAATTAACCTGGAGTATTTTTTCTCACGGGTTGACAATCAAAAATTAGGTGCCGGTACAAAATTACCGCACAATGTGATGGGTTTATTTGGAGTGGCTAATGGATTTGACGGAGACCTGCGACCAGGACTTCCAAGCCAGATGATAGAAGTGCATGACCCTGTGCGTTTATTGGTTATTGTAGAACATTTTCCTGAGATCGTTCTCAAAACCATTCAATCGGTGGATGCCATGTACGAATGGTTTATTAACGAATGGGTGCACCTGGTGGCCATTAATCCTGAAACCAAAGAACTTTCGGTGTTCAGAGACGGAAAGTTCAGGCCATATCAGCCATTAAAAAAATCGGTAGCCGCAGTTCCGGATATGACCCCAATTATTGAATCACAATCAGAAAACATTCCGGTTTACCTTATTAAATAATATGACAACCACTCTCATTCTACATATTTTTCTTCTGATCCCGCTTATTGGCTTTGCGATCAGTTTGTTTCTGCCCCGTAAAAAAGAAGCACTGATCTCCGCAGTATCCTACTTCACCATTGGTTCTCATTTTCTTTTGTTCCTGATCTTTTTTATTTACTGGCTGTTTAACGGTCACGAGATCGTCAACTTAAAAGATTTTGTGCTCTTTCAAACCACCGGCTACGAATTCTATCTTGATTTTTATTTTGATAAGATTACCGCGGTTTATCTTTTCGTTGGTTCTCTGCTTACTTTTTTAGTGACCATTTACAGCCGTTATTACCTGCACAGAGAAAACGGTTACAAGCGCTTCTTTAATACACTGATGTTTTTTTATCTAGGTTATAACATCACCATTTTTGCCGGTAACCTCGAAACACTTTTTATAGGCTGGGAAATTCTGGGAATTTGTTCCTTTCTTCTCATTGCCTTTTACAGGGAACGCTTTTTACCGGTGCGTAATGCATTGAAGGTATATACCGTTTACCGTGTGGGGGACGTTGGTTTGATCCTGGCCATGTGGATGGGACACCACCTGTGGCATGAAAATATTACTTTTTTTCAGTTAAACCACGATCAGCTGGTACATGCCCAGCTTGAATCGCACAGTCTGGTGGGTGTATTTATTTCATTAATGATTTTAATTACCGCTGCTGCCAAATCCGCGCAACTTCCTT
>CAZMHW010000412.1:0-3920 GCA_964566105.1 uncultured Akkermansia sp. | reverse complement strand
GTCTGTTGCTGAGCAACAAGCAAACCTGCAAGCGCCAAAAACAAAATCGTTATATTTAAATTTTTCTTCATTTTTCTCTAATCTCCCTGTATACGGGCTTTTAACACTTAAGGTTCTATTTTACAAGTGTTACAGTGCCTTTTATTACTGGTGTTTGTTCATTATCGTGTAAATTAATCGTAAAAAAATAAGCTCCTACCGGTAATGGGTCTCCTTTGTAACTTCCGTCCCATGCGTTGGAATAACCTACACTCCTGAAAATTTTAACTCCCCAGCGGCTATAAATTTCAATTTCCGCCTGAGGAAAAAACACGTCAATAAAATCGAGTCGCCAAAAATCATTTTTCCCATCGTCATTCGGGGTTACCACGTTAGGTATTAGTTTTACGATATCAGAAACAATGGTGGAAATGCGGATCTCCGTGCTGAAAGTGCTTGGGCAACCAAACTGATCCAGAACGGTTAACTGAACCGTGTACAATCCATTTTCTTTATAAAAGGTAGATGGATCTTTCAGATTACTGCTCTCACCGTTTCCAAAATCCCAGCTCCAGCTCTGTGCATTGGATGACGTATCTCTGAACGAAACACTGGCGCCAAGGCCAGGAATAGAATTATTGATGTGAACAAATTTAGCAACCGGCCGCGGCGTGATATTTACTGATTTTGAAACAACAGATTGACATCCCTTGTTGGATGTCACAACATGTGTGATGCTGTATAAGCCTTCGCTTGGGAAAACGATGGCCGTGTCTTTGGACTGTGAAAAACCAAATCCGCCAAAGTCCCAGTAATGCCCACTTGGGGAAATGCTTGAAGGTGGATTGATAACCGACTCATCTTTAAATTGTATTAACTGAGCTGAACCACTGCAGGCTCTCGAAATCGAAAAGTCTACGGTAGGCAATTCGTAAATTACCACCGGCTTTTGAATGGTATCGGCACAATTAAAGCTGTTTTTCACGATTAACTGCGCGGTAAAAATGCCGGTATTGGAATAAGTGTGCGAAGGGTTAATCAAAGTCGACGGTGCCGAATTGTCTCCAAAATCCCAGGTCCAGGACTTAAGCACGCCTACTCCTGAAAGATTAATGGACTGATCTTTAAAATCGGAAAATTGGCCCAGGCATACCGAAGTCACGGAATAATTGGCAAAGGGCTTACTCTGAAAATTAACTTTAACCTGATCTGAAGTTCCTAAACAAAGACCGTTGTTACTGGTAGTAAGGGTAAGGGTTACAAAACCGGTAGCTACTTCCGAAGGAGTTCCAATGTAAGTAGCGGTAAGAACACTACTGGACGGTGAATAAGTTCCGGCTCCACCCAGCCAGGTTCCGGTAGTTGTTAACGTTCCTGTGATTAAACCGTTTAAAGCTGCCCGCGGGTCGTTTACACAAGAATTAACATCTCCTCCGGCATTGGCATACGATGGATCTGTGAACTGAATATTCACACTGTCTTTTACAGGAAAACACAAGCCGTTATTTGTACTTTCCAGTTTTAACCACACATTACCAAAAGCAATATCCGATGCACTGGGCACATAATTGGTACTTAAAGCTACATTGTTGGGTAAAAACACCCCCGATCCACCTGTTTGCCAGATTCCCGTGGAAGTGGTTGTTCCGGAAATAGTTCCGTTAAGTGAAACCGTTGCGTTATTGGAACACCTGACAATTGGATTGATGACACTCGCTTTTACCAGTGGCGCCTTGTTAATTCCTATGGTCACCGTATCGCTCACAGCATTACACCCGGCATTATTCGTGCTTGTCAATACAAAATGTAACTGATTTAGGGTCGTATCCGTTGGCGACAATTGGTACATGGGTGTAAAAGTATTTATGCCGGAAACAAAAGAACCGCTGCCTGGAATCAACACATTCCACACGCCCTGATTAGTTGCACCGTAAACATCACCTTGTAACTGAACGCTTGGATTGTTGGCGCAGATTACTGAATTAGCACCTGCGCTTACAATTGGTGGTTGTTTTACGTGTAATTTAAAGGTGTCTGCAACATTCGGACAAATTCCGGTGGTGTTCAGGATGATCTTTACATAGCGGTTACCGGGAGAAATACTTAACGCGTTATTTGTCGTGTCCAGTAAACTTGGGGTGTACACATTGTTGGTCAATTGGGTGTTACTACCCCCAAGAGTTCCGTAACCCTGAACAATACTCCAGGCTCCGGTAATAGGACCGCCTCCCACTACCCCGTTCAGAGTAAATTGTGTATTTCCGCAAATAGTAGCTGTTGGTGCGGCATTCGCGTATGCAAAAGCATCAATGCCAAAATCAGAGGCCTGAGCATAAGCGCTCCCCGTCCTGTATCCTCCGTTATGGACGCTTAAGCCAAAAATATCTGCGCTGTTTATCAATTCATTATAAGATCCTACCGCCACCGAACTTGTAGGCAAATAAATCCGGCCAGCCACCAAACTACCGCCACTTCCAGGCACAGGGCTAAAGCTGGAAGCCGAGATGGCAACATTACTGCTATTGCTGGTAAGGGTAAAAGAAGATTGAAAACCATTGCGTGTACAAATATTCAGGTTTAAAGAATCGGAGCTAAGACGCGTAAAGGCCATAGAATAAGAACCTGCACAATACACCGGCGCTAATAAGGCTCCACTCAGTTTCCGTCCATATCCGCTTACATGAAAAACGTAAACCGGTTTATCTGACTTAATATAAGTAATTGGATCTGAAATATTTACAGTATACATCTCCGTCGAATTAATAAGCCAGCTACTTGAGTTGGAATTGCTGGTAATGGTGAACCCTGTTGCATTGACAGGAGCCAGAATATAAGCTACATCTACAGTAGAATTGCCCTTTAAGACCACATAATCTTTTCCTAATTTATCACTGGGCACCAACTGATCGGTATAATTGGAAGTATCGGAAAGCGAAGTCCTTACCGTTCCCCTGACTGTAACAGCAACGGGTTTATCTGAAGAAATAATAGACCCCGCCAGTTCACTTGGATTCACAGCATTATTATCTTTCACAGAAAAGGTTTCCCCCTGTAACAGGGATTTGGCAAACGTAATGTTTTTGATTCGCCCTATGCAAGAGGCTTTTGGGGTAATTAAAACCGTGGTAACCCCTGTTTGTGTGGCCACCACATCGAATCCGGTGCTACTTTGAGAAAATGTGGTCGACGTAAGTGTATTGGGAATAGGGATATAAAAATCGGTCCCAAGCGCCCGTTTACCCTTAAGACTGATCATTTCTTTATTTGTATGCGCTTGATCTCCAATAGTATAGTAAACAGAAATATTTTCTTTTGAGCTGATGTAAATGCCATATGGATTCACGGTGTTCTCGGGAGCACTTTCCACGGTTGTTAATTTTGGGGTAACATCGAGGGTAAAAATGCTGTTCGCGGGAATGGAAACCGTGTTGTTAATCGCAAGCGAGGAGCTGAATGCCGGCTGTCGGATAGATACAATACTAGGCTGGCTGTAGGTTTGAAAATGAAACACTATGGGAAACTGGCCCAGAGGAAGGGAAATGTCAGGGGCCACAAACCAAAAACTAGTATCTACCTGTGATTTTGAACTAAAAGAAACAGAGAAAGCCAACAATAAAATCAAAAGGTGTTTCGTCATGGAAAAACTAGTGTTTGTCGAAGGTTTTCAAATCTTAAGCAAAAATATAAAAAAAAAACCGGAATTTCCTTGTTTTTCACGGAAAAAGGAGATATTTACAACAATCGAATGTTAATTAATAAGAATCAAACCGAATCTTTCAAAAACCTTGAATTGCTTGCCAGGAAAGTGGTTGAGGGCTTTATCACAGGTTTACACAAAAGTCCTTTTCACGGTTTTTCTGTTGAGTTTGCAGAACACAGACTTTATAACACCGGCGAAAGCACGCGTCACATGGACTGGAAGCTTTTTGCCCGCACTGAAA
>CAZMHW010000411.1:0-3922 GCA_964566105.1 uncultured Akkermansia sp. | reverse complement strand
ATTGTATTGGATCACAGAATTACCAGCCGTCCCAATCAGTGTATTTGAAAAAACAGTTTCCAATACTAAATTGCTACTTCCATCCCAGATAAACGGAGCGATAAAATTGTGAATGTTACCATAACCTACTGCCGGCGTAAAATTATTTGCCGGGACAACATTCGAAACCCCAGTTTCAAAGGTCGCGAGGGAAGTAACCGTTGTTGATTTCATACCTACAGAGAAATTTTTACAATCCGTTACGGAACTTCCCCAATTGGAGCCCAAAGAAACTACAGGAAACTGAACACTTGTGATAGGGCTTCCAGTTGTAAAACCCGCGTTTATTAGCTCTGCAGCGAGCACCAGAATCTGCATTTTTTGTCCGCCATAATAAATAGAATAAGGCGCAGGATAGCCCGAATTAGAATTTTGATTTGTTTGACTTCCAAAATTTAAGGTAGGACTTGTTATTGGTATTGACGCCGTAATTGTTTGCGAAGAGCCCACACACATCGTAGAAACCGGAGGAGTTAAGGAAAAATTAGGCGGACTTGTATTTACTGTAACGCTCACAAAGGCAGGGTTAGAAGTGCAATTTGCATCAGACACCAGCAAGGTATAGGTTCCGCTGGCATTTGTGGGGGCGTTTGGTAACGAAGGATTTTGAAGAGAAGAAGTGAAACTGCCCGGACCATTCCAACTATAATTCGTGCCGATATTACTTGCTCCCGTGAAACTTAATGCCTGGCCGGAACAAATTGTTTGAGCTGATACAGAAGCACTCACAGTTGGAACTGTATTCACTGTAACAGTTACTTCATTCGAAGAACCCACCTGGGAACCCACAGCACAAGTACTTTGTAACACATAGTAATATGTACCCGGAGACAATGTTCCCGAATTGTACGTCACATAATTCGCACCGGTTCCACCACTCACATTCGAATAAGGCCCGCCCGGTGTTGCAGCCACCTTCCATTGAAACTGAGTACTACCAGCGGCTGTGTACCCCGTAGACAACATGTAAACACTTTGTCCGGCACATCTCACTGCTGAGACTGGTACACTCACGGTTCCTGCATTCACACCTGAACATGGACTCAAACTTTGATTGTATTCATCTGCTCCCACATCGGGAGCTGTACCTGTCCCGAGATACCCTGGATTTCCCTGACGGACTTGTGAATCATAATCATCAATGATACCGGCAATATTAGATGCGCCATTATCACTAAGTGATGGTAGAGTTGTATTAACATGTAAAAAATTTACGTTCGTACCTGTCGTACTCACAAAGGGAGTATTTTCGAAAAGGGAAGCATTATCCCTCGGGGTAACCCAGGCCTGATAAGAAGGAAGGGTAATGTGTCCATTGGTGCCATCGTGAAAAATCGCATGATTCGCACCTGGCGCCCCGGCGTAAAAAATATTGTTATTAGATGTCCCTGAATAAGTCGAAAGCGAAGAGGAACTTCTTCGGTAAGCGGTTGCAATACCCGTTCCGGTAGGTGTTGAATTATTAATAAAAATATTATTTCGGGCAAGCAAATTTACACCACTCGAAGCATACAAGGCATTCGATCCAAAATTACCGCCCGTACTGCTCGCATTCAAATAAACCGTATTGTAATAGAGATTTGTCAACGTTCCACTTGCAATTAGTATTCCGTTTAAAGGATTTGTGGCCGACGTGGATGGCGTGCCGATGTTACCAATCAGATTGTTTGAAATTGTATTGGTTCCACCGGCCACATACAGTCCGGTGGCACTTGCCGCGCTGCCAGTCGCGGTAAGATCACTGATTTTGTTTTTATAAAAATTCATACCGGCACCGCCGCCAGACACGTATGCACCATAAACACCAGCTGAAGACCCGTTTGATGAAACGTTTTGAATCGTATTGGAATAAATACCGGCAGCGTAATTCGAAGAAACATTGTTACCGGTGGACAGACCGTAAAAAGGTCCTCCCCAGGTAATGCCCGTTACCGTGTTATTGTAAACTGAAGAACCGGATGTAGTACTTCCGTCACCTAAAAAATCAAAGGCATAGGCAAACATAAGTCCCAGACCATTGTAGTTAACATTAGAAATAATGTTGTTAAAGATCTGTTTATTCGGATAAGGAGAAGTATTACCATCAGAACTATAAATTCCATAAAACAGTCCTACGCCCTGGGTTGTAGCCGTAATATTCGAGAAATTATTTCCAGAAATAGTTTGGGTGCAGGACGAGGAAGAGTTACCGTTGGCATAATAACCATAAAAAGCACCGGCAATTCCATTTCGCGTATAACCCGTAACAATGGAATTATTACTGACATTAAGAAGCAACTGGGTTGCTGATGGGTTGTAAATAAGATATTGGTTCCCTGTATGATTCAGAGTGAGATTGGTCCAGTTGTTATTCGTAATGTCCAGGCGGGCATTAGTGTTACTGTTATTAATAAAATAGATGTTACCAGAACCGTTAAGACCCGTAAAAGGAAATGAAGAAAAATTATTTCCATTAATAGCCACAGAAGCATTTGTTGTTCCGCCTGTATTGGAAACACCGTAAAGCGTTCCGGAATAGTCACTTAATGTATTTGTGAATCCATATCCCAAAACATTGTTTGAAAGAGAAACCG
Organism: uncultured Akkermansia sp.; assembly: GCA_964566105.1. Taxonomy (GTDB): domain Bacteria; phylum Bacteroidota; class Bacteroidia; order B-17B0; family Aurantibacillaceae; genus Aurantibacillus. The sequence goes on along the minus strand of CAZMHW010000411.1, from coordinate 1,310 downwards.
CATTATTCACGTTAGCTGTGGTATAAACCAAATACGTATTACCACTTGTTACAGCCGAAGTGTTTCCTGCAAATGAATTAGCATTCATACTCAACGCGGTTGCCGTCCCACCTGAATTATATACCCCATAAAAGGAAGAGCTGGTAGCCGATGAATTGGCACAGGCCAGCACTGAATTGCTGTTCATACTGACAGAATTAGAAACGGAAGCGGCATTCCAAATCAAATAAACGTTGCCACTTGTGGTTTCAAGGAAATCATTGGAGAATGCATTGGAGTTCATCGTCAGGTTTCCAGAACCTGTTCCGCTATTAACAACCCCATAGAAATCGCCAATTGTATTCAAGGCATTGGTATGACTCATGATACTATTATTCGACAGATTGATATCGGAAGTAACACTGCCGGTATTATAAATCAGGTAATTTGTGTTTCCCGTGCTGGTGGTAATACAATTCGTAAATGTATTTCCACTCATACTCAGACTGCCTGAAGATGAAGACGTGTTATAGAGTCCAAAAAAAGACCCCGACGTAGAATTATTCACAACATTGGAAACAAGATTTCCATCCACTTCCAAAATACCAGACGAACCCGTATTACTACCTGTATTATAGATACCGTAAAAATTAGCTGTTGTATTCAGCGAATTTGTAATGTTTGAAATAGAATTCCCACTTAAACGAATGTTATTCCCAGAGCTTCCCGTGTTATAAATCAGATATTTTACACTTCCTGAATTATTAACAACTATGTTACTCAAAGTATTGCTGCTGATACTCACATTTGCAGACGAAGATGGCCCATGAAATATTCCATAAAAACCACCGGTTGTCGACGAATAGGTAAGGCCTGAAACCCTGTTATTATTAACGTTTACTGAATTGGTAATGGCTCCGGTATTATTCACAACATAAAGAGTTGTAGTAGTTGCGGGAATTATCTGGTTACTGAAAGTATTAGCGCTTATGTCGAGATTCCCGGCGCAGGCACCGGTGTTCAGAACATTGTAGAATAATCCGGTTGTATTAAGAGACGAAGTATAATTCGAAACTACGTTATTTCCAACAAATATACCCGACGACCCCGCACCGGTGTTGTAAATGAAATAACGGGGACTGGTTGACGTAGTGGAAGAAATATTTACAAATGAATTACTTGCCACACTCAAATTTCCAAATGCAATGCCGTTATTATAAATTCCATAGTAAGGTCCGGAAGTTGCGGAAAAATTAAGAGTCCCCAGAAGATTATTGGAAACAGTTATTGCGGACACCGTACCGGCAACTGCAGCACGGTTGTATATAAAA
>CAZMHW010000410.1:3017-3939 GCA_964566105.1 uncultured Akkermansia sp. | reverse complement strand
AGAAAATTCAAAACGAAGCAATTCCTTTGAGCCATGTAACAGCAGTTCTTTTCTGAAGTCTGTCTTTTGTAAACGGACATAAGACACAAAGAAAAAAAACCTGAATGATGTGACGCAAATCAGGGCAATGAGAAAAAATGGAAACAGGTACTTGGTTTTCTTCATTCATAACAAAACTAGGCCTTTTTTTGCATATAAAAAACCCCTTTTACCGGTTTGATAAAAGGGGGATTTTTTGAAGTGTAAGGATTACATTTTGTAACGTAAGCTAAAAATGAAATTGCGTCCCGGGGCGTTAACTCCACTGGCAAAAACACGGTAGCGGTTATCTGTGATGTTTTCGCAGGAGGCGTTTATACGTATGTTTTTGGTGAGGTTGTAGCCTAATCTCACATTTACCGTAAACCAGGCAGGCATGTAACCATTTATGGCGTCTGCGCTGTATATGGCGTTGTCTTCACCCGAAGAACTGTAGTCAGCGCCTGATTTTTTTCCGTTATAACGTACAAAGAACTCAGCATCTGTATTCTTTTCTTTAAAGATCAGACTCGTCTGCCCAAATACAGGTGGAATATGATCAAGAGGCAACACCGTATCTTTTTGTACATCGGCGTAACGGCCGTAGGTATAATTGATAATACTTCTGAACGACACATTTTTGTTAAAATCGAACTGAACTCCGGCTGTAAATCCATAAATATAGGCTCTGTTCTTGTTTTGCATGGCCTGCACTTTACGTTTGGTGCCATTTATGAGAACGGTGTCCTGCCCGTTGTATTTATAGTCGGCCAGCACCAGAGCGTTTTCCAGGAGCGTATAAAAAGCGGTCACATCAAATTTATATTTTTTATTGACCACTTTACTGATGCTTAATTCGAAGTTAGAAGCGTACTCCGGTTTTATTTCAGCATTGGGTACGATC
>CAZMHW010000410.1:0-3007 GCA_964566105.1 uncultured Akkermansia sp. | reverse complement strand
ATCAGAATGTTACCACTACTTTCAAATACTTTACTCATATCGTCGATGTTCGGTGTTCTGAATCCTGTATTAGCCAGCAAACTTACCTTGTAGTCATTTTCCTCTTTCCAGGTAAATCCTAAACTTCCGGTTAAAGCCTGATTGTTTTGTTTTGCGCTACTGTAAGGGAATTTATAAAAAGTGGTATCCTTAAACGTTGATTCGAGGGAGTTGTTGGTGAAACGAATTCCATCTGTGATCACAAAATTTTCATTCAGTTCCCAGGCATGTGATACGTAAATTCCGGCAGTCGTCATTTTATTACCTCCGTCAGCATAGCGGGTGGCAGCGGGACTAACCGAACCTGTAACAATTTGAAGCGCATTCGCAGTTGATTTTACGTCGTTTGACTGCACTTCCAGTCCGTAACGCAATTCGTGTTTTTCTTTCACGCGTTTGTAGGCATCCACGTTCACAGACAGCACCGTAACATCTTCCATTTGTGTGGTTCTGTTGTTGTTTTGGAAACGTCGTGAAATCCTGTCCTGTTCAATTTTCTGATAGGCGGCAATAATCCTCAGGTTGTCTGTTAAACGGGTAGTATTATCAAAATTGAGCGTATAGGCCGTTAGCATACGTTTTTGAGGACCGTAATTCCATTCCGCAAAACGAAGATTTTTACCAGCAACCTCTGTTAATCTGGCGTAGCGTGGAATATCGGATGACTGGCTGTATTGGAAGTTTAGATTATGCGTCACGTGTTCTCCGGTTTTAAGAGCGAAGCGTTGCATGAAATCCAACTGGTTGTAAGCTGTACCAACCTGTAAATTGTTATTTGGGTTTTTTATCATGCTGTCTCGGTTTCCGAAACGTTTTACATAATAGTTCCTGTCCCAGCTATTCGGGGAACCGGTCAATTTTGTCGTCCCGCTTTTAAGGTCTCCAAAATCAGAATAGGTCACATTGGTCATGGAAGCAAATTTTTTCCATCCCAGGTTCAGATCCAGATGTCCTGTTTGTTCATTGTTAACTGAAGCCGTTCTGATAAATGCGTTTGTTTTTACCAGTAACTTGTTTGTGTCGCTGAAGACTGCATTTTTTGTGTAAAAGTGCATCACACCGCCGAGCGCATCACTGCCGTAGATCGTGGAAGATGGTCCAAACAACACCTCTGTTCTTTCGAGCATGTTGGCGTCTAGTGTAATCACGTCTTGTAAGTGACCGCCACGGTAGATAGCATTATTCATACGCACACCGTCAACTACGATCAGAACTTTGTTTGCTTCAAAACCTCTCAAAACAGGACTTCCTCCACCCATTTGACTTTTTTGAACAAATACCGCTCCGGTATTCTGCAATACATCGGCACTGGTAGGTTGATTCCCAAATTCGATCTCTTTTTGTTTGATCACGTCGATACGGTAAGGCACATCTATTTTGTGTTCTTTGTATCGGTTGGCTGAAAGTACGATCTCATCCAGAATCACTGCCTTTGCTAGCAGTCGAATTTCAACGGCGTCCGCGTTTTTTTCAGCTTCTGTTAGCGTGTAAGTGCCGAAGGATGGATGATGCAGGCTAATGTTACCGCTTTTATCCAGCAAACTGAGGTCTGCCTTTCCGTATTCATCGGTTGTAATCGTTTTGTTGTTTTTATCAGTAATAACTGCGTTGCTTATTTTGTCCCGCGACGAATTATCGCTCAGGGTAAGTACCTGAGTTTTGGCCAGTGTACATGCCAATAACATAAAAGAAAATAAAATCTTTTTCATTTTTCATAGTTTAAGTAAATAATAAGGATAGGGCATAATGCCCGGCAAAAATTAAATGAAAAAGTTTTTGGGAGGTCTGATCAGTTCAGTTGAATGATTTTTTAAAGTCAGAACGTGTTCCTGATGATAGGGTATTGCGGGAGATGAAAAAAGACAGATAGACGGGGAAACCTGGTGTGTAAAGTTGATCGCACTTAGTAGCTTAAAAAGTTCTACTAAGAAGGGTGATTTGTTTGTATTCAGCCGGAAAAATTTTTCAAACAATCTGTTCTCCTCTTCATCTTCCGCCAGATAAACCAGTACCACATTTTTCTGATGTTTTATGGCTACAACTTCGTGATAAACGTCATTCAACAAAAGCTCCCGATTATTTTCTTTCCAGATCATTCCATTTTTGTTAAGGAAGAGATCTTCAGGCGACACTCGTAAGGTTTTGGTCAATAGTCCCTGCTTCTCAAAGAGTTCCGCTCTGAAAACTGATTTTTGTGATTCCGCGTAACCGATAAAAAGCAAAAAACGTCCGGTAATCATTAAAATGATCAGAATAAGCAGGAAGGGGACCGGATTTTTTTTGTTTTTCATGGATCAATTAAACAAATATAAGATATTTTGCGGCTTATCAAACCGGGCAATTTGACGGTTATGACTCAAATACTTAAGGAATTTTAAGAATAAATCTTTTTATTATTAAGCATTAAAGCATAAATTTACTCTGTGTCCAACAAGTTCAATGTAAGGGTTTACGGAATTTTAATTTTTGATGGTGCCGTGCTGGTATCTGATGAATATATTAAGCGGAATAAAATTACCAAATTTCCAGGTGGCGGTCTTGAGTTTGGAGAAGGTTTGAGAGATTGCCTCGTAAGGGAGTTTAAGGAAGAATTAGATCTGGACGTCGAAGTAAAAGATCATTTTTACACCACTGATTTTTTTGTTACCTCCTCGTTTGACACGAATAGTCAGGTAATTAGCGTGTATTACTTGGTAAATCCAATAAGTAAGATGGATTTTCTGGTGAGTACAAGTCCGCACAACTACGAAAAAAAAGAAGGTGCTCAATCGATGCGCTGGATCAAACTTTCTGACCTTAAGGAAACAGATTTTACACTGATTATAGATAGGAAAGTTGGGGAGATGTTGCTTAAGATCCCAGTGGTATCATAGCGAATAACGCATGCTCAAAAAATTGGCTATACTTTTTGTTAAATTTTATCAGGTCGCTATACGCCCTCTTTTGCCGAACGCCTGCCGTTACACAC
>CAZMHW010000409.1:295-3955 GCA_964566105.1 uncultured Akkermansia sp. | reverse complement strand
ATAAATCCCCACACCTTTACTTCTGATCAACTTAATAATGGATTCAATTTGATCTAAAAGTGACTGGGAAGCCTCCTTGAAAATTAAATGCGCCTCGTCAATAAAAATACAGAGCTTCGGTTTTTCCAGATCACCCGCCTCCGGCAAAGTCTGATAAGCTTCCGCCAGAAGACACAACATAAATGTGGAAAATAGTTTTGGCTTGTCCTGTATATCCACCAAACGGATGATAGAACAAATTCCCTTTCCGGTTGAATCAAGACGCAACAAATCGTTGACATCAAAAGAGCGTTCACCGAAAAACGTTTCAGCACCTTGTGATTCCAATTCAATCACTGACCTCAAAATCGTAGACAAGGAGGCTGGTGTTACATTTCCATAAGCTTTTTTTATTTCCTCTTTTCCTTCTTCACCAATATAATTCAACAAACTCTTAAAATCTTTCAGATCCAGCAGGGGTAGTCCTTTATCGTCGGCGTACTTAAATATAATGGCGACTATACCACTTTGTGTGTCGTTTAAGTTTAAAACTTTCGAGAACAAAACCGGTCCAAATTCGCTCACAGTAGCCCTTAACCTCGCTCCGTTTTCTTTTGACAGTGTTAAAAACTCAACGGGAGTTCCACCGGGAGAAAAGGGAATACCAATAGCCGCATGCCTCTCTTCAATTTTTGGATTTGTAAGTCCTGCTCTCGCGATGCCGCTCAAATCTCCTTTCAGATCCATCATGAGTACAGGAACTCCTTTAGCGCAAATAGCTTCCGCAATAATTTGAAGTGTCACGGTTTTACCAGTGCCTGTGGCTCCGGCAATTAACCCGTGCCTGTTCAGGGTTTTTAAGGGTAATTTTATTTGCGCCTCCTTTTGTGGCGAACCATCCAGTAAAGCCGATCCCAATAAAATATAATCGCCTTTGCTTGCGTATCCTTCCTGGATGGTTTGTATAAATTTCGCTGTGTCCGACATAACCCTGTAATTTTCACCAAAAGTAAAAAAGCGGGGTCACATTACAAGGCCTTTCCGATGATTTTTACCAGTATTTTCTTCACCCGCTAAGGACTTAAGAACCTGTGTGGTTCTTAATAGAAAACCTGAATCCAATTCCGTGAAGGTTTTCAATTGTTATGGTCTTTTCAGAAGCTAGAATTTTGCGCAGACGCGAGATAAATACGTCCAGACTACGGCCCATAAAATAATCGTCATTTCCCCACAAGCGGGTTAGAATCTCTTCGCGTTTGAGTACCTGCTCCTTATTGTCCAAAAACAATTTTAGAAGCTCGGCTTCTCTTTGGGTGAGTGTAATTTTTTGGTCCTTACCCGAAAGAAGGTAATCAGAAGCGTTAAACAGGTAGGAGCCTAATTGGTAAACAGTCCTGTCTTTTACGGGAGTTTTTTTTGAGCGGGTTAAAAAAATTTCAATCTTCAATAACAATTCTTCAATACTGAAAGGTTTTATGAGGTAATCGTCAGCGCCCAGTTTCAGACCCTTAATCCTGTCCTCTTTGAGAATTTTGGATGAGAGAAAAAAGATAGGAATCTCGGGATTTAATTTTCGAATCGCTGTAGTTAACTCAAAACCATCCATTTTTGGCAACATAATGTCAAGAATGCAGATATCAAAATTTTGATGTTTAAACTGTTCAAAACATGTTAAGCCATCTGTACAGTGTATTACTTCATACTGATTTTGTTCCAGGTTGTCTTTAGTAAGATAAGCCAGTGTTTCATCATCTTCAGCGTATAAAATTCTGATTTTGCTCATGACTTTTTGGGAATATGAATGGTAATGGTTAAACCCTTTATTTGGTTATTAGCCGCTTCAATCTTCCAGTTGTGAAGAAGACAGATTTTTTTTACGTAATATAAACCCAATCCAAAACCATTCACCTCACTGCTCTGTTTACTAGGAATGCGGTAAAATTTATCAAAAATAAAAGAAAGGTTCTTTTTTGGAATTCCAATACCATTATCACTGAATTCAAGGTCATAGGCTCCCTCATTTTCCTTTAAACGTATGACAATTTCAGGACTTTGAGCGCAATACTTAATTGAGTTATCAATTAAATTATAGATCAGGTTCGTGAAGTGAAATTCATCCGCGAATACAAATACTTCTTTCGCCGGAAATTCTATCCGGACCTCCAGTTCAGGATCCTTCAACCGGATATTCTCAATCACGCTCTGGATAAGAGGTAACAACTGAATGTCTTTTTTTTCCAACACCAATGGAGCATTATCCGACCTGGCAATATTGAGAATTTTTTCGATGTGATTGTTTAGTTTATTACTCTGATCAATGATAATACTGGTGTATTTCCCGAGTTTTTCATCCGAACGTATTTTATCCTGTTTATACAGGTAATTTGACGCTATTAAAATGGAGGAAAGCGGCGTTTTAAACTCATGCGTCATATTATTAATAAAATCCCGCTGCAATTCGGAGTATTTTTTCTGCTGTAAAATTGTAAAAATGGAATACACATAAATAAGCAAAATGAGAATGAGTATGCCGGAGAGAAAAAGCCAGAATTTCATCGAGCCAAATAAATACCCTGTTTCGTTCGGAAAACGCACCGCAAAATAATAGATAAGATTTTTTTGTTTTGGAAAATGAAAGCTGGATTTTTTCTTTGATCTTTCGTTAAAGGAAACGTAGTTCCCATAAACCATTTCATCGCTTTCGCATTTATAAATGGCATATTCAAAGTCTGTGAGTAAGTTCGAACGTTCAAACTCGGTTTTCAGGCAGTATTCCAACACCTCTGCCTCAAAATCATTATTTACATTTACAATGTAATAATCGTTAGACACCTGGTTGATCGGATTTTTAAGTGGGAATTCATTATTGTTAAGTTTATAGAGCCTGTCCACCACATGCAGAAGTGTGATCCTCACCGTCTGGTTAAACTTCTTTCCTTCATTGTTAAAAGCCTCCTTTGTCCACAGTAATTGTACAACAAGGATGCCAATGATAGCAACCAATCCAAGCACTATGACGCTATTCAGTTTATTGATCTTCACAAAAGGGTCATGAATTTGTACTCTAATATTAGCCAAAAAAGAAACAGCTGCCCGGATCATTAACAACTCATTAACAATTATTTGAATATGCTTAACAGCGGAGGAAGAAACCGGAGTCTACCTTTGTTTCGTTCCTACTTGCAAGAAGAACATGCGATTACACGTATTAACCTTTTAAAAACTAAAGTCATGAAAACAACGCTCAAATTAGGAAGTATCGCGCTTGCGGCACTCATGTTATCCTTTACACCAAAGCATGCCAGGATTTCAAATTTCTCTTCCGAAGTTTCCATCAATCCAAAAACGGCTATTAAATGGAAAAGTACTGAAATAAGTCTTGGCGAAATAACACAAAACAAACCCGTTACCATTGAGTTTGAATTTAAAAATACGGGAGAAGTTCCCGTAATTATTACCAGTGTGCAGGCTTCCTGCGGGTGCACCTCCACCAATTATTCTAAAACTCCCATAGCTCCCGGTGAATCTACAAAGATTACCGCTGTGTTTAACGCGGCAACCAAAGGTGTGTTTAAGAAACAGGTGACTGTGGTTACAAATGCGGAAGAAAACCCTCAGGCACTGACCTTTACGGGTACTGTCATTTAAATTTATAAACGCAGTTTGATTAATAAACTTCGG
>CAZMHW010000409.1:0-285 GCA_964566105.1 uncultured Akkermansia sp. | reverse complement strand
AAATTGTCCTCTTGAGCGGCGCAGAGAGGTGGCAATTTTCAAGGTGTTCAGTTCCCGACTTTGCTCGAACTTTCATCCACTTTTGACTTTTGAGATAGCCTCTTATTTTTTAAACATACGTTCGAGAATGTTTTTTAATTCCGGCACGTTTACAGTTACATTGGCGTTGGTGGTATCTGCCGATTCGCCCTTATTGATCAGATAATAATAATCGTGCTCCATAGCCGAAGCCATAGTGAAATAACAGTTGTTATGCGAATCCTTTGCGTTTCGTAATTCCAGAAC
>CAZMHW010000408.1:3362-3973 GCA_964566105.1 uncultured Akkermansia sp. | reverse complement strand
CCCCTGACGATGTGAAAAATTCCCAGGATGAACTCTACATACAGGATGAGTTTCTGACCTACAAAGAATTGGGAAAAACCATTGATTATTATGGCATGGACGACATTGACGGCACGGAGTGTTTTAAAATTAAAATGACCAGTAAGGATGAAAAAGAAACTACTTTTTACATTGATCCCGCCAATTATCTGATCATTAAGAAAACGAATAAGATGCAGTCCAACGGACAAGAAATAGAAAATTCTAATTTTTACTCGGACTATAAAAAACTGGATGAAGGTGTGGTATTCGCCATGAGTTCTTCCAATGGCTGGAATGAAGTGCAAACCACCAAAATAGAGATCAATCCCAAAGTGGACGAATCTATTTTTAAACCATCCAAATAATCACCCATTAAAGAAGTATTCTCATGAGAAAAATAATTACCCTCTTTTTCAGCAGCAGCAGCATTCTTTTGAGTGCCCAATCGGCCGTAAACTCCGCCATGTTTGGCACCATGGAAACCCGTCAACTTGGTCCAGGTACCATGAGCGGTCGCATCACTGCCATTGAAGGGGTGAACAAGGACGATGGAAAAACACTGTACCTGGGAACAGCCGGTGGCGGGGTCT
>CAZMHW010000408.1:1563-3352 GCA_964566105.1 uncultured Akkermansia sp. | reverse complement strand
CTACAAACCGGTGTTTGATAAATACTGCCAGTCTATTGGCGCGGTAGCTATTAACCAGAAAAGACCTGCTACGGTATATGTTGGGACAGGAGAAAGTAATATGCGGAATTCCGTTTCCATTGGAAATGGCATGTACAAAACTACAGATGCCGGTGACAACTGGAAAAAAATCGGACTGGACAGTACCGAACATATTTCACGCATTTTAATACATCCGGAAAACACAGACCTCATTTATGTAGCTGTACCAGGCGCCTTGTGGAGTGACAGCAAACACCGCGGAGTTTACCGCTCAACCGACGGAGGAAACAGCTGGGAAAAAATATTTTACATTGATGAGAAAACCGGTTGCGCTGAATTATTGATGGATCCTACCAATCCCAATATTCTATTTGCTTCTATGTGGCAATTCCGCAGACAACCCTTTAGTTTTAATTCAGGCGGCAACGGCAGCGGTTTATATAAAAGCACAGACGCCGGTAAAACCTGGAGAGAAATAAAAAGCGGCTTACCCGAAAAACCATTCGGAAGAATCGCCATGGCTTTGGCTCCCAGCGATCCAAAACAAATGGTAGCCATCGTAGAAAGTAAAAAAACAGGTTTGTACATTTCTTCTGATGCCGGTGAAACCTGGAAAAATCAAAGTGCCACCATGAACACCACGGCGCGTCCTTTTTATTTCAGCACCATTGCCATTGATCCAAAAGATCCGAAGCGGGTTTACCATCCTGCCTTTCAGTTCGCGTACAGCAACGACGGTGGTTATTCCTTTACAGAAGCCAGTTCTGATGGGGGCTGGGTACACTCCGACATGCACGCCTTCTGGATCAATCCCGCACACACCAACATTATGTATGTGGGAACAGACGGTGGCGTTTACATGAGTGTTGACAGAGGTGTGACCTGGCAGTTTAACCACGGTTTACCGGTAGGACAATTTTACCACGTGGCCATCGACGCCAAAGAACCTTACAATGTGTACGGTGGATTGCAGGACAACGGTAGCTGGATGGCGCCCAGCGCGACACCAGGAGGTATTGGAAACGGCAACTGGGACAGGATCAATGGAGGTGACGGATTCTGGACGGTACCGGATATTGATGGTAAAACGGTGTATTCAGAATACCAGGGTGGTAATATGTTTCGCACCAATCTCACCACACTTAAATCAGAATTAATTCAACCGCAGAAAACGGTTAAAGAAGAAAAGCTCCGCTGGAACTGGAACACGCCTATTGTGACCGGAGCAAAAAATCCGAAAAATTTATACGTTGGTGCCCAATACCTTTACAAATCCACCGATCAGGGACGTAACTGGAAACGCATTTCAGAAGACCTGACCACGAACGACAAAAACAAACAAAAGCAGGAAGAAAGCGGCGGTTTGAGTGAAGACAATACCTCCGCGGAAAATCACTGTACCATTTTTACGATTGCCGAGTCCCCACTGGATGAAAATATGATCTGGGTGGGAACAGACGATGGAAATTTACAGGTAAGCACAGACGCCGGCACTACCTGGACAAATGTCTCGGCAAACGTTGCTAAATGTGGCATCGCGAAACAAGCCTGGGTGAGCAGTATTGAACCCTCGCGTTTTGATAAAAATACCGTGTACGCTACTTTTGAAAATCACATGTACGGGGACCACGCGACGTATTTAGGAAAAAGTACAGACCTTGGAAAAACATGGACCAGAATAAACAGCAGCAGTTTTAATGCTTTCGCTCATAAAATAAAAGAAGACCTGGTCAACAAAAACTTATTATTCCTTGGAACTGAAATGGGC
>CAZMHW010000408.1:0-1553 GCA_964566105.1 uncultured Akkermansia sp. | reverse complement strand
GGCGCTAACTGGTTCCGTATGAAAAACAACATTCCGGAATACGTGTTGGCGAGAGACCTTCAAATCAGTCCAAAGACACACGATCTGATCATTGCTTCTCACGGAAGGGGTATTTTTATCCTCGATGATATCCGTCCTTTACGAAATCTCAACAAAGACATCTGGGATCAGGATGTATACATCTTCCCAACTCCGGACATCGTGCTCAACAACGGTAAATTCGGCTGGGGTGGTCCTGAGACCTCCGGTGGCTGGGGCGCAGGAAATCCGCCCGAACACCCGACCTTTGACTATTATTTTAAACAGCGTCTGAACTCGGGTAAAGTGACGCTGGAAATCTACGACGATAAAGGAGTTTTGATGCAATCGATGCCTGGCACCATTCGCCGTGGGATTAATAAAATCCATTGGAACCTGAGAAGTACGCCGCCGCAAGTGGCTGAAGGTAGCACCAAAATGGACGGAGCAGGATTTACCGCGCCTATGGTACTTCCCGGAACATATACCTTAAAATTGAAAGTAAAAGACAAAGAGTATGTAAGCAAGGTCAATTGTGTGCACGATACGGCCAACAAAAATTTAAGTCTGGAAGACCGGAAACTGGTGCACGCCAAAGCCATGGAATTACAGAATTTGTACAATCGGGTGAACAATTCCATTGACACCATTAATTATTACCAGAAATTATTAAAATCCGATTCGGTGGCCTATACCAAACGTAAACACGCCATTGCTTTTCACGATGATCTTCAGAAAGTAAAAGGAGAACTGATGGGTGTAACCAAGGTGTCTATTTTTGCTGATGAAAAACGGGTACGCGAAAAAGTATCTGAGTTATATGGTAATTTCTGCTGGATGGAAGCCGCTCCCAACAAAACTCAGCTGGATGCGATTATTGACCTGCAAAAGGAATACGAAACACAGAACGACGCTTTGAAAAAAGTTATGGCCAAACATCTTCCTAAAAATCCGGAGATAAAAGTGAAGAAAGGTATTGAGTAAGGGTTAATCTGTGATTTATGACGAGGTTTTCTTCGGGTGAATACAGACCGGAATGAAAATACCTGTACAAAAATTAATAGAACTGGGGGTGGTTTTCTAAAAAAACATATCTTTATGTCTAGGCACCCAAAAACCCTACCCGCAGACATGAAAATAAAAACACTGCTACTTTTCGGTTTGTTTTACTCCACCCTCTTTTTGGCTCAGGAAAAAACCGATACTATTTCCAGCTACATTTGCACTACACGTTTTGTAAGAAATGGAAGCGTGAAAACATACTCAGTTGACGGCAAGTCTGTTTCGAAGGCGGAATTTCAACGGGTGATGAAACGGGTGGAAGAAAAAAAGAAATGCAATCCCTGTTACCTCAAACAATATACCACCGACGATAAAATTCATTCCAGTGGTCTGTTTTATTATGTTTGTCCGGGATCAAAAAAAGAAAAAACGGAGGAGAACACCGGAAGAGAGTCCAAAACCCTTTTTTTAAAATCAAATTCCTGCCAGGAAGGTGAATGGAAATATTATGACGCGAATGGAAAAGTAGAACG
>CAZMHW010000407.1:365-3977 GCA_964566105.1 uncultured Akkermansia sp. | reverse complement strand
GATTCTCCCATATCTCTGCGTTTTTGCGGCCAACGGTTACAAAATTGCAATTCTTTCCTGTGAAAAAAAAGAACGCCTCCAAAAAGAAGAACATAAGATCCAAACGCTTATAAAGAACCTGCCCATTCACTGGCAATACGTACTCTATGACGAGGACGGCGGTTTTTTATCTCGCTTCCTGTACATTCGGAGGTTAGGAAAACTGGCAAAAAACATTTGTTGTGAGAAAAAAATCAGCCTGGTACATTGCAGAAGTTATCTGGCTTCTCTGGTAGGACTTTCTCTTAAAACCAAACACGCCATTCCCTTTGTATTCGATATGCGCGGTTTCTGGGCCGACGAACGTATTGACGGTGGGATCTGGAAAAAAACAAATCCTCTGCAGGCATTTTTCTATACGTATTTTAAACGCAAAGAAAAACAGTATATAGAACAGTCCGATGCCGTTATCTCCCTTACCAATGCGGGAGTAACGGAATTGAGTAAAAATTTTCCAGGAACAGATTTAACTGTTAAAACAACCGTGATTCCCTGCTGCACCAATACCAGTGTGTTCGACAAAGCAAGGGTGCCTGCAGACTTCTCCATTTCAGAAATTTCTGCGCAGGATCATGTACTTATTTACACCGGCTCGGTTGGAACCTGGTATTACACCAAAGAGATGATCGACTGTGTATCCGCCTGGAAAAAACACATTCCAGAGATCAAACTTCTTATACTTACTAAAGACAACAACGAACTAAATAAGATTCTGGACAGCTGCTCTCCTGAACAGCGTGGTCTGGTCATCAGCAAAAGCGCGTCCTATTCAGAAGTGGCAAATTATCTGTCCCTTGCAAAAGCGGCCATCTTTTTTATAAAACCGGCCTATTCCAAAATAGCTTCTTCTCCCACTAAAATGGCGGAGTGCTGGGCAATGAACTTACCGATTATTACCAATTCGGGCATTGGAGACAACGATCTTTATTTTAACAAACACTCCGGTGGTATTCTCATCGATCACTTCTCTGCAAGTGATTACGATGCAGCCTGCCTGAGGTACCTTGACATTCTGAAGTCAGCTACATCCTACAGAAACATTGCCCTGAATTATTTTGACACCCGCATGGCCATTGAACGTTACCTTGCGGTGTATGACAAGCTCAGTATTTAAATGGCTTTAAAAGATCTCACCCATATCCGCTACCGGCGTTTGTTCTTTTCAGTGAACGACAATTTTCTGAACGCGACACCACACCTGGACGCGGATATTAATTACTGCATTCAGTGTCCCGAAAATATTCACAATGCCCTAACGGAATTTCACACCCTTCTTATCGACCTGAATCAATCCCTTGAAACCATCCGTGAAAACATTTATCACAGAACCCTCTCCGAAATAAACTCCTTTCTGTCAAATCAAACGTTTGAGTACCGGTTGTTGCAAACACTTAATGAACAAGAACTTGATCGTTTCATACAACTCTTCAACACCTTTGCGGCAGCAAAAAAAATCCGTAAGATGGAAGGCTTTCGTTTAAAAGCTTACCTGCAGGCGGGCATTTTACGCGTGTCGTACATCCAACAACAGAATCAATTGCTCTGTGTTAATATTTACAGACTAACTTCTGAGCGGGCTACTAACCTGTATTCTTTTTCTCCCTTAAATTCTCCGACACATGCGCTTACACATACGCAACTGGGAAGAGCGCACCGCGCTTTGCATTGGCTGGACATTCTGGAATTTAAAAAAGAACAGGTCCGGTATTATGATTTTTGTGGCTGGTACACTGGAAGTACGGATCAAAGTTTGCTAAACATTAACAAATTCAAAGAACAATTCACTAAAAACAAAGTGATAGAATATACCGGGGTGATTTACAAAAACAAGTTTTTATCCTTCTTACTAAAACTCAAAAGCTGATGGAAAAAAATAAGAAAACGTATAACTCCGGTAAGATAGTGCACTGGTACACGACCTTAAAAGAGCTTACTCCCGTGGAAGCGAAAGTTTTCGAAGAACACCGCCTGTTTCTTCTGAAGGCAAGACTTCTGGACATAGGCATTGGCGGAGGCAGAACCACGGTGTACCTGAAAGACCGCTGCAAAGAGTACATTGGCATAGATTATTCGCAGGAATTTATTAAAACAACTAAACATAACCTGCCAGAACTCGATCTAAGGGTGATGGATGCCAGAGACCTCTCGGCCTTTGAGACTGCCAGTTTCGATTTTGTCAATTTTTCTTTTAATGGCATTGATTATGTGGACCTGCGTGGCAGGGAAAAAATACTTGCAGAAATTTCACGCGTTTTAAAACCCAATGGACTCTTCTTCTTATCCACGCACAATAAAAATCATCCTACCTTTAACCGTGCACCCTGGTCCCACAAGGAGAATGGTTTATTTACGAACGTTAAGACTCTTGTGAAACTTCTTCCGTTTTTACTTCGTAAAAAACAAAACAGGAAACACGAAAGCTTTCGCAAAGACTATGCCATCATCAACGATTCGGCTCACAACTACAAACTCCTGACATTTTATTCCACCCCCGAATTCCTGAGGACGCAACTTAGCAAAACCGGTTTCAGCAAAAGCCTTTTCTATTCCAAAAAAGGAGAACACGTAAAAGACGAACTTCTCGACGACTGGATGTTTGTTCTTGCAACAAAAGATTAGGACTTGAACCGCTTGTGAAATCCGTTGATCAGCAAAAATAATTCCTCAGCAGAATCCTGATGAATGTTGAACCGCGGCAGATTATAAATGTAATCCTTGTCTGTTTTTAGTTTATTCAAATCCAGCAGATCATTAATGCGGGTAAAAGAAAGTTTGTAGTACTTTTTCATTACCTCCAAAGAAAGCGCGTTAAACTTGGCAAAAGGGAAAGCAAAAGCAGATACCGTTACGGAGAGTTCCCTCTCAATGCTTTTTTTAGATTCACTCATTTCATATTCTATAAAACGCTCGTCGTCCTCCAGTTTAAAACTGGGATGCGTGAGGCTGTGCGAGGCAACAGCTGCGTAAACAGGATCAAGCTTTCTCAATTCCTCAAAATTTAAAAGTTCTTTCTCGATTACACGGTTGTCGTCTATGAATTTTTTCTGAAGACTCTCAATAATGGTGCTTCGCACTGCGTGGGTGAGCTGACAGAGGTGTTTTGTGATGGCCAGATTTACGGCAAAATCGTCAAAACGATCGGCAAAATTAATGTGTTGATTGTGCCCGATAAAAAAATCGCGGATCTCTGAGAACCAGTAGTGCTTCACGAAAAAGATAATCGTGGAGGTCCAGATATGCCCCTGATTGGAGAGGTCGTTGGGCAACACAAAAATGGTGGAGTGCACCTGATTGCGTTTCATAATGGGATAGGCGTAATCGAGGTAATTTTTATAACCATCATCAAAAGTGATGAAACAGGCCCTTTTAAAATCCGCATCCGGACGCGTGTACAAATGATGCAGAGGTAAAATAGTGTAGTGTTTTTTAAGAAGGAGAATCATCTCCTCAAATAACTTCGGATGAATGCCGGGCCAGATCTTGTCATACTCCGGAATGACCTTGTGAAAAACAAGTACCGGAACTTTTCCCCTGTTTCTGTTTCGCAACAACAAATAATTCCCGATCCCCAAC
>CAZMHW010000407.1:0-355 GCA_964566105.1 uncultured Akkermansia sp. | reverse complement strand
CCGGTAAAGGGTCTTAAAAATAATACTCCTGAACAATTTCATAGTTTGTAGTAGAGCATAAAATCACGCTTCTCTCATGTGCTAATTCCCCCTGCAACCCAAAGACGCGACTTTATCTGAAATAAATGTACTCAATTCTTCTTTGCTCCACAAAATTTTTACCTACCTTTAATGCTGAATATGAGAAGTATCATTGTTACCGGTGGGGCTGGCTATATTGGCTCTCACACGATTATAGAATTACTGAATAAAACCGATTACCACGTAGTGTCAGTGGATAATTTCTCGAACTCCGATCCCGCATCTTATGAGAAGATCCGGACTCTCACAAAAAGACCCTTCGACACCCTTAGCT
>CAZMHW010000406.1:0-3991 GCA_964566105.1 uncultured Akkermansia sp. | reverse complement strand
TTGGTGAGCAATGCGGTCGATGCTACCCAGAAATTAAAAGCACTAGCCAGTATGGGCGAGGTAAAAGGAGATCTGGGTGATCTGAAAATTGAAGTAGAAGTGGATAAGTCGGCAAAAACAATTACCATAAAAGATAAGGGAATTGGAATGACTAAGGACGACGTTGAAAAATACATCACCCAGATCGCATTCAGCGGGGCTGAAGAATTTGTAAATAAATACAAGGATAAGGTCGATAAAAATGTGGTAATAGGACATTTTGGTTTGGGGTTTTATTCAGCATTTATGGTAGCGAAAAAAGTAGAGATATTTTCTCTCTCCCATAAAGAAGGTTCAAAGGCTGTTCGTTGGGAATGTGATGGAAGTCCTGAATACGATATTGAAGAAATTGGAAACAGAACACAAAGGGGAACTAACATCGTTCTGCACATAGCCGATGACTGTGAAGAATACCTTGAGAAATTTAAAATTGAAGGACTACTTACCAAATACTGTAAGTTTTTACCGGTTGAAATAAAGTTCGGTACAAAAAAAGACCGCGTGCGCCCCGAATTAAAAGACGGAGAAAAGCCGGAAGATGTAAAAGAACAGGAAATCGAAGTTGATAACATCATCAACAATCCAACTCCGGCCTGGACCAAAAAGCCAGCCGATTTGAAAGAAGAAGACTATCTCAGTTTTTACCGCGAATTGTACCCGATGCAATTTGATGAACCCTTATTCTGGATTCACCTGAATGTTGATTTTCCTTTTAATCTTACGGGTATTTTATACTTTCCAAAACTCACCAACAAGCTGGAAGTGCCTAAAGACAGGATTCAGTTATATTCCAATCAGGTATTTGTTACCGATAACGTAGAAAATATTGTACCCGATTTTTTAACTCTGTTAAGAGGGGTTCTCGATAGTCCAGATATTCCATTAAATGTGAGCAGAAGTTATTTGCAGGCAGACGGCAATGTGAAGAAAATTGCCAGTCACATTACCAAAAAGGTGGCCGATAAACTGGAAGAACTTTTTAAGAAGGAGAGAGCGGACTTTGAAAAAAAATGGGATGACATTAAAATATTTGTTCAGTACGGCATGATCAGCGATGAGAAGTTTTACGAAAAAGCCGTAAAATTTGCTTTGCTTAAAACCACAGATGATAAGTTTTACACGTTCGAGGAATTTGAAACCCTGGTAAAACCCATGCAAACAAATAAGGATAAAAAACTCAGTTATCTTTACGCTACTAATGTGCAGGAACAGCACGCATATATCGACGCGGCAAAGAGCAGGGGCTATGAGGTGTTATTAATGGAGACCATGCTTGATCCTCATTACATCAATCATCTGGAAAGTAAATTAAAAGACATTTCGTTTGTGCGCGTAGATTCTGACACGATTGATAAATTAATTAACAAGGACGACAATACCGTAAGCAAAATCTCAGAAGATCAACAGAAAGAGTTGCAACCTATTATAGAAGGTGCTGTGAGTAAGGAGCAGTTTACCGTGGTTTTCGAAAATCTGAGCGAAAAAGACTCTCCTATGCTTATTACCCGCCCCGAATTTATGCGCCGCATGAAAGACATGAACCAATTGGGTGGAGGCTCCATGGGATTTTATGGAAATATGCCCGACATGTATAACCTTGTGGTAAATTCAAATCATCCTCTCATTTCAAAAATTCTGGCAGAAACGGATAAAGAAAAGCAAAGTGTGCTTGCCAAGCAGGCGGCAGATCTTGCTCTTCTTTCGCAGGGACTTTTAAAAGGATAAAAACTGACTAATTTTATCAAACGCATTGTTTAAATTATTTAAGCCACTAATACAAAAAAACGCCGGGTTTGCCGGCGTTTTTTTTGTGATTAAAAATCAATGAAAAATGTTGTCTGTTCTAGCGTAAATACGTTTCTGCTTCCGGTCCGTATAACTTTTTACCGTCTTTATAAACAGTAATAAACGCGTCAGTTATTCCCAGTCTTACCAGTTCCTCCTTTAAAAATTTTGCGAATCTGGGTTCAGAAAAATTACCCACATTGTATACAAAAAGACCGTTGATTTGTTTGTTATCAATTGGCCACGAGTTAATGGCAGAGAATTTCTCAGCCACATCACCAGGAACCTGTTTGCTGAAAGCGCCGATTTGCACTTTAAAACAAACGCCTTCTTCGTTTAGCTTTATTCCATTTTCAGGAGTAGCGGTAGGGTAGGCTTTCACACTGTTTTTGAAAGGCTCTATTGCCGCGCTTGAAGCTGTTAAGATTTTGTCAAGAGCGGTGGGCTCTGTGTTCGGTTTGGTAGGAAATACAATCGGATTCTCTGGTTCCATTTTTAAGGTGGCGTCAGTTGACTGACGTTCTCTGGCTTCCACAAAAGAAATTCTTCTACCGTTAAGGTATGCAGAAACAAAGGCGTCCCGAACTCCTAATTCAATAACCTTGGTTTTGTCGCTCAGAATTCTCTCAGGGTTATTGTAAATACCTACGGTGTAACGGTAAAGTCCATTGGTGAGTTGTTCTCTGAAAACAGGTCTTAAATTGAGTAATTGAGGTTTGGTAATTTGTTTTGTATAAACGCCTATTTGAATGGTATAAAGCAATCCGTCAATTTGTTCAAGTTCTTTTGTCACCACCACAGATTCCTGAATAGCGGTATTTACAGCTGCTTTTGGAACATTGGTATTGGCAGTAATTCCTGCCGTTTGAGGAGCGTTCGGATCAATACTTTTTCCTTCCTGATTCAACTGGGCCAGTGCTTCGCCCAGAGTAATGCGTTTGCCATTAAAATAAACAACCACAAAGGCATCCCGGTAACCCAGATTGCGCAGGTCGTTTTTTACGGCATTGGCGCTTTCAATTTTATTAAAATTACCGGCCGTGTACCTGAAGTAGCCACTAGCGGTAGTTTCTCCGTTTAGCGGACTCAAGCCTTTAAAGGCGTTGTTAGGAATCTGTGTTTTAAAAGCGCCGATTTGTACGCGGAAAACCAATCCATCTTCCATTTTTGCATCCATTGGAATCGGATTACTGGCAGAATAGGCATTGCCTTGTACAATTTCAAGTCCATCTATTTTTAAACTGGTTTTTGAAGTTTTGTTGGTGGTATTACGGGGACTTGAGTTTTCTGTCGAACCAACCGCCACTTCAGAATTACCGGATACAATTCGGGTACCAATGTCGTTGAGTTCGTTAAGATCATTGTTGCTCTTTCTAACTCTTGGTAAAAGTTTATTCAGTTGTTCAACCGCTACATTTCCTGATTTTGCAGCCATACTGAGTAATTTTAATTTCTCAGCTTCATTCTTTTCGCTTGCCGACTTAATTAAAAGTCGTTTCGACTCCGAGTTTAAGTTTTCAGCGTTTTGTTTTACAGTTTTTTCTTCAGGACTTAGATTATCGGAAATATTGTTTTTTGAGGATTCAAACTCGAGACTAAACGCGTTAGTCAGGTTCGTCAATTCGGTAAATTGTTTTTCAACGACTTCCGCTTTTTTCGTTTTTAAATCGGCAATTTGTTCTTCAGGGGAAACACTCACAACAGGTTTCACGACATAATCAGGGTACTCTTTCTTAAGTTCGTTAACAAGAGCTGTTTGTTTTTGGATGAGCTCCAGTTCTTTTTCTTCCGCGTTACTTATAGCGCCCACTTTGGCAGCTTTGTTATTCAGCGCGTTGGCTTCGTCTCTTAGACTGCATTTCAGCAGCCAATTCAGGTTTGTCATTTTTTAATTTGGCAATCAGTTCATCCAGTGCATTAGAATTGGCAGTATATTCGTTTTCGTTCGCTTGTCTGGTAAACTCAGAAGCCTCAATCATTTTATTCTGTGCCTGAATATCAAGATCTCTTGCCTGAGCGAGCAGATAATCCCTGTCTTCACCTTTTTTACCTTCCGCTTTGGTTTTAAGATCATTGGCTTTAGTGGTTAGCGGTTCGGCCTCTTCCAGCAGTTCGTCCGCAATCTCTTTTAATTCTTCCGGGCTAACAGGTCCGGGATCTCCACCGT
>CAZMHW010000405.1:1709-4025 GCA_964566105.1 uncultured Akkermansia sp. | reverse complement strand
TAAGATATCGCTTTTCCCTAAATATTAAATTCCAAAGCAAAAAAACACCGTACCTTAGAGTAAATGAAAAGCGGTAAACTCATCCTTATTTTTTGTTTGGGTCTGGGGTTTTGTGCAGGCGCTCAGGTGTCAGGTAAAGTGGGTACTTATCCTCCCATTCTAAAAACACAAACTTCCGGCACACTTTTCAAAAAACTTATGCCGCTTCATTCCCCGCTTTTTCCTATGAAAAAAGACCTCAGTTTAAAATATGTCGCACCCAAACTGCCTTTCTTTTGCCGTATGGAAGAAAAATCCAGGAGTAAATTCGGTCTGTTTTTAAAATTAAGGGCTGGAAATGACGAAGATTATAGCAAACTAAACAAAAGCTACAATCCCTAGTATTTGTGGGTCTTTCAGGGCATATACAATCTCTGTTTATTTGTGCTTTAACATAGTTTTAGGAATAAATTAGGTTATTGTTGATAAGTTGTGTACCTTTGTGCATCTTCTTGAGAAGACTGTATACTTCTTGTTTGTAACACGCCTGATTGCAATTCGATTAATTTTACATTTTTCCCTGATTAAACTGATGTGATGAAAGATCACGTGTAAAATTATATATAAACGAATAAAACAATTAATGACATTTTCAAACTTAAGACTTATTAAGCCATTAGTCATGGCACTTGACAAAAAAGGATACACAGAGCCTACACCCATTCAAGAACAAGCCATTCCACACATTTTAGAAGGAAAAGACATCTTTGGATGCGCGCAAACCGGAACCGGTAAAACCGCAGCCTTTGCTCTTCCCATCTTACAATTATTAGACGCTAAAAAAAGCAATCAAAGACAAGGTCCCGGCACTGTAAAAGCGCTTATCCTTGCTCCTACCCGCGAACTGGTATCTCAGATCAGCGAAAACTTTACGTTGTACGGTAAAAACTTAGGCATCTCGCATTGCATCATCTTTGGTGGTGTGTCGCAGGTAAACCAGGTTAATAATTTACGCCGTGGAGTGGATGTGATCATCGCTACACCGGGCCGTTTATTAGACCTCATGAACCAGGGTTATGTAAAACTGAACAACATCGAACATTTTGTATTGGATGAAGCCGACCGTATGCTCGACATGGGTTTTATCAACGATATTAAAAAAATCATTACCAAAATTCCTGCAAAACGTCAGACCTTATTTTTCTCTGCCACTGCAGCGCCTGCTATTATGAAACTGGCGAACACCATTTTAAATAATCCGGTAAGTGTGGCGGTAAATCCAGTTTCTTCTACCACTACCCTGGTGGAACAATCGGTGTATTATGTTAAAAAAGAAAACAAACGTGGTTTATTAAAACACGTGTTGGCCAATAACAACATTGAACATGCCCTGGTATTTACGCGTACCAAACACGGTGCCGATAAAGTAGTGAAGGATTTGGCGGGAATGGGTATTGCGGCAGCAGCCATTCACGGAAATAAATCACAGGGCGCGCGAGAAAGAGCGTTAAAAGGTTTTAAGAACAGAACTATTCGTATATTAGTAGCCACAGACATTGCGTCGCGAGGAATTGATGTGGATAAATTATCACACGTAATCAATTACGAAATTCCTGAGCAGGCAGAAACCTACGTTCACCGTATTGGCAGAACAGGCAGAGCCGGAGCAACGGGAGTAGCGATGTCTTTTTGCGCGAAAGAAGAAATGAGTTATTTAAAAGATATAAATAAACTCATTAAGAAAAATATTGAGGTGGTGTCAACTCATCCATTTAACTAAGGCCTGTTGCCGGAGTAAAATGTAATAGACACGAACAACTAATAAAAACAAATAAATAACCGTCTCTGAAAGGAGACAAAAAACAAAACAAAATGAAAAACGGAGTAGTAAAATTTTTTAACGAAGCAAAAGGCTTTGGATTTATTAAAGAAGAAGGTGGACAAGATATCTTTGTACACGCAACAGGATTACAAGAAGACATTCGTGAGAATGATAACGTAGTTTTTGAAGTTCAGGAAGGTAAAAAAGGCTTAAACGCGGTTAACGTTCGTTTAGCTTAATTATCTCTCTCTGAATACAGAGTTAAAGGCCCTTTAAGTAAGTAAGGGGCTTTTTTTTTTGCCCATTATTTAACCACAAAGTACACGAAGAAAGGCGCAAAGTTCACAAAGTTCTTTGTGAGCTCTGTGAAATACTTAGCGGTTAACGTTCGTTTAGCTTAATTATCTCTCTCTGAATACAGAGTTAAAGGCCCTTTAAGTAAGTAAGGGGCTTTTTTTTTTGCCCATTATTTAACCACAAAGTACACGAAGAAAGGCGCAAAGTTCACAAAGTTC
>CAZMHW010000405.1:0-1609 GCA_964566105.1 uncultured Akkermansia sp. | reverse complement strand
ATTATTTAACCACAAAGTACACGAAGAAAGGCGCAAAGTTCACAAAGTTCTTTGTAAGCTCCATGAAACACTGAGTGGTTAACGTTCGTTAGCTTAATTATCTCTCTCTGAATACAGAATTAAAGGTCTTTTATGTAAGTAAGGGGCTTTTTTTTGCGATCTAACCAAAAAAACAAAACCTCCGGCAGCCAAATTCCACCAGAGGTCCTTTCTTTTGGGTAAATTATATGAAGCAGATACTGACTTTTTGAATTGCAGTATACCAAGGCTAATCTCACCTAAATCAAACAAAGCTCACTCACTTTTCCCAGTAGGAATATTAAACTCAAAATCTTAAGCCAATATCGGGCTAAAAAGAGGAATATTTTTTTAGCCATGGAATTCAGACCGTATTTTCTTATAAGTGGTTACATTCAACCTGAATTTAGCACCCCGAAATAATATGGTCTTTTTTTTATTAATAGTATACTTACAGCATTAAGAATTGAAATTGAATTTAAAATATTATTTCATTTTAGTCTGCATCACTTTTTCTTTAGGAAATGTGTGTTGGGCCCAGACCAGGCCATTGGCAAAATTTACGTTTAACACCGGTGACGGAACTGATCTGGTATCCGGCAGAAAAGCTAAATGTGTTGGCGTTACTTTCATCGAAGACCGTTTCGGGAATGATGGGTATGCCGTTTTCTTATCCGGAAACGAAAACAGTTATCTCAACCTTGGAAATTATAAAGCACTAAAACCTGAATCGGGAAGTATCAGTCTTTGGGTAAATGTCGAGTACCCCCAATGGTCGGGAAAAGGCGCCAAGTACAATCCCATTCTACTTACAAAAAACATCGGGTTGGATGATTTTTACGAAGCCTATGGTTTATATTATGTACTCGAAACAAAACGGTTGTGTTTGGTTCTGGTGCAGGATTCCACGCGCGAGATCACTCTTTTTAGTAAAGAAACGCTAAAACGTAATTCCTGGCATCACATAGCATTTTGTTACAATGACATTGAAGGTTCTTTATATATTGATGGGAAATTGGAAAAGAAATTTCCAAAAAACTTTAAAACCAAATTTCTTAGCACAGATTCGGTGGTGGTGGGAGGCACCGCTAATAAAAAAAACAGGCGCTGGCTCAACGGAGCTGTGGACGACATAGAATTTTATGATAAGATTCTGACGCCTTCAGAAATCGAAACCCTTTATAATGCGCCGAACCCAAATAAAAACAAGATTATTCTGAACTGGATTCTGGCGTGGGCAGGAATTATTTTATTCGCGGTTTCACTTTACCTTTTCATCCGGTACCGTGTAAAAAAAGGAATACAGAAGGAAAAGGAAAAAATGGAACTTGAAAACCGTTTGCTTGAAACAGAACTCAGAGTGAACAGGGCTTCCATGAACCCTCATTTTTTATTTAATTCTCTCAATGCCTTGCACAATTTTATTCTGGCTAACGAAAACGATAACGCCAGCGACTATCTTCTTAAATTTGCAAAACTTATACGGCAGACATTGGATAGTAATATGTTTGACAGTATTAGTCTTGAACTTGAAATTGAACTTTTAGACACTTATCTAGACATTGAAAATCTCAGGTTTGAAGAAGATATA
>CAZMHW010000404.1:0-4031 GCA_964566105.1 uncultured Akkermansia sp. | reverse complement strand
ATCAGGGAAAACACGAATCCAAACCTGTCCTTCACGTTTCATAAAACGGGTAATTGCAATACGGGCAGCTTCGATCTGGCGACCAGTCATACGGCACTCATCCATTGCTTTGATACCAAATGAACCAAAGGCCAACTCATGACCACGCTTTGCGTCGCCTTTGATCTTCATTTTATGTGATTTTCTATATTTTGATCTTTTCGGTTGTAACATGACTTAAATTTTTATCTTGTTTTATAATCGTGAACTGAGCTTTGCTCTACTCCACTACTTATCTTCTCTTTTTGTATTTCTCTTTTTGCCTGCAAACTTAGGACGGTCGTCTCTTCTGTCTCCTCTGTCGTTACCTGCACCCGGACCACCTTTATCGTTCTTCATCAATCCTGCATTTGGAGAAAGATCACGTTTTCCAAAAACTTCACCGCGGCAGATCCATACTTTTACACCAATACGTCCGTAAGATGTATGCGCTTCAGCAATAGCGTAATCGATATCCGCACGCAATGTATGTAAAGGAGTTCTTCCTTCTTTATACCCTTCGGTACGAGCCATCTCAGCACCACCTAAACGGCCGGATACTTTGATTTTGATACCCTCAGCACCTAAACGCATGGTGGAAGCCATTGACATTTTCGCCGCACGACGGAAAGAAATACGACCTTCGATCTGACGAGCGATACTATCCGCTACTAAACGAGCATCTAATTCAGGACGTTTAATTTCGAAGATATTGATCTGAATTTCTTTTTTGGTTAATTTTTTTAATTCTTCTTTCAGTTTATCTACTTCTTTACCACCTTTACCGATAATAATACCAGGACGTGCAGTATTGATAGTAACTGTAACTAATTTCAGAGTTCTTTCAATAACGATTTTAGAAATGCTACCTTTAGGTAAACGTGCTTTTAAATAAGTTCTGATTTTGTCGTCTTCAACTATTTTATCTGCATAGTTATGACCGCCAAACCAGTTAGAATCCCATCCTTTGATGACTCCTAATCTTATACCAATTGGATTTACTTTTTGTCCCATTTCTTATTTAATATTTTTTGTGTCTAAAATTAAAGTTACATGATTTGTACGTTTACGGATACGGTATCCACGTCCTTGTGGAGCAGTACGTAAGCGTTTTACCATTAAAGCGCTATCCACCATTACCTCTTTCACGAACAAAGTTCCTTCTTCAGCACGTTGTTGGCTTTTAGCTTCGTAATTTGCTATTGCAGACTTTAATAATTTTTCTAATCTTGTTGAAGCTTCGCGAGTATTGAATTTCAATATGTTTAAAGCTAAGTAAGCATCTTTACCTCTAACTAAGTCAGCTACCTGGCGCATTTTGCGCGGAGAAGTAGGACAGTTATTTAATTTAGCGAAATAAGAAGTTTTGTTTTCTTCTTTACGTTTTTCAGCTACTAATCTTTTTCTTTTTCCCATGGCTATATCTTATTTCTTGTTATGGCCAGCGTGACCTTTAAATACGCGGGTTGGCGAAAACTCTCCTAGTTTATGCCCTACCATATTCTCGGTCACATAAACCGGGATAAATTTAGCACCGTTATGTACAGCAAATGTATGCCCTACAAACTCAGGTGGAATTGTTGAACGACGGGCCCAAGTCTTAATCGCTGACTTTTTACCGCTTGCATTCATCTTTTCAACTTTACCTTCTAGGTTGTGATCGATGAAAGGGCCTTTTTTTAATGATCTTGCCATTTTTTTGTTTTTGGTTTTGAATCGCGGGTTTTACCCCGCGACCATTAAACGTTTATATTAAATTATTTTTTTCTTCTTTCGATGATGTGTTTGTTAGAAGCTTTCGCTTTGTAACGGGTTTTGTATCCTTTTGCAGGAATACCTTTACGGGAACGTGGGTGACCACCTGAAGCGCGACCTTCACCACCACCCATAGGGTGATCTACCGGATTCATTACAACCGCACGTGTACGAGGGCGTACACCTAACCAACGTGAACGACCAGCTTTACCGTGTACCTCCTGATTATGATCAGGATTTGATACAGCACCGATTGTTGCTTTGCAAGTAATAAGGATCATACGAACCTCACCTGAAGGCATTTTTAAGATAGCATACTTACCATCACGGGCAGATAACTGAGCATAAGCACCAGCACTACGTGCCAACACCGCACCCTGACCAGGACGTAATTCGATGTTATGAATGATAGTTCCTAAAGGAATTTCAGATAACAAAAGTGTGTTTCCGATTTCCGGAGCAGCACCTTTACCTGACATTACTTTTTGATCTACTTTTAAACCTTGTGGAGCAATGATGTAACGTTTTTCTCCGTCTTTGTAATAGATCAGGGCGATACGTGCCGAACGGTTCGGATCGTACTCGATTGATTTTACAGTTCCTTCGATTCCGTCTTTCTCACGTTTAAAATCAATTGCACGCAATACTTTTTTGTGACCGCCACCAATGTAGCGCATTGTCATTTTACCAGAATTATTACGACCTCCGGAAGAATAATTGGTTTTAACGATTAAGCTCTTTTCAGGTTTGTCCGCTGTTATCTCATCGAACCCTGAAGTGAGTTTGTATCTTAATGTTGGAGTAAGTGGTCTATATTTTTTTAATGCCATTTTAAATTCTTTTTACTTATTAAATACTTGCGTAAAAATCAATTACTTCGCCTTGTTTCAAAGTTACGATCGCTTTTTTGTTGCGGTTAACACGGCCAACGGCTACACCACGTGTAGTGTTGCGGGTTTTAACCTTACCAACATACTGTTGAGTGTTTACTGAATCAACTTTTACGTTGTACATTTTTTCAACAGCAGCTTTTATCTCTAACTTGTTAGCCCCTTTTGCCACCACGAAGCCATAGCGATTTAATTTTTCGGCTTGTGCGGTCATCTTTTCTGTGATGATTGGCTTTACTAAAATATCCATCTTACTTATTTAAAATTGTTTCAATTACCTTAACTGAGCTTTCTGCTAAAATTAAGTTTTCTGCATTTAAAATATCATAAGTATTTAAATCAGAAGCCTTTACAACTTTAGCACCCTGAATATTACGGGACGACAAATATACATTTTTATTTGTATCGCCCAACACTAACAAGGTCTTTTTGTCAGATAGGTTTAAGTTTTTCATCAAATCAACGAAATTCTTTGTTTTTGGAGCCTCAAAATTGAAGTCTTCCAACACCGTAATCGCGTTGTCTTTTGCTTTGTATGTCAATGCAGACACACGGGCCAAAGCTTTTACCTTTTTGTTCAATTTGAACCCATACTCGTGTGGTCTAGGACCGAAAGCACGACCACCACCAATAAATAACGGTGATTTCATTGAACCGGCACGAGCTCCACCAGTTCCTTTTTGACGCTTTAATTTCTTTGTGGTACGTGAGATTTCTGCACGTTCTTTTGATTTATGTGTACCCTGGCGTTGGTTAGCTAAAAACTGCTTAACATCAAGGTATATACAATGATCATTTGGCTCTACCGCAAAAATTGAATCTACCAGATCCACTTTTTTTGCTGTTTTTTTACCACTTATATTTAATATTTCTACTTGCATGATTATTTCTCAATTAAAACGTAAGACCCTTTTGCACCTGGTACCGATCCTTTGATAAGGATTAAATTCTTTTCAGGCATAATTTTCAAAACAACCATGTTCTGAATTTTTTTACGGTTACCACCCATTCTTCCGCCCATGCGCATACCTGGCATTACACGAGAAGGATCTGAAGATGCACCTAATGAACCTGGAGCTCTTTCACGATCGTGTTGACCGTGAGATTTGTTAGCATGCCCTACCCCACTGAATCCGTGACGTTTTACAACACCCTGGAAACCTTTACCTTTACTTGTACCAACAACATCTACGAAATCACCTTCTGCGAATAAATCAACAGTAAGCACATCGCCTAAATTTTTACTTTCCTCGAAATGACGAAATTCAACTACTTTACGTTTTGGGGTCGTTTTTGGTAATTAAAAATGAACTTTGATTTCACTTGTTGTGTTTTTTTTTTTTTTATCATAAAATTTAAATTGTTCAG
>CAZMHW010000403.1:0-4043 GCA_964566105.1 uncultured Akkermansia sp. | reverse complement strand
GGTCACTACACTGTAAGACAAAGTAGAAGCCAGATTTTTTGACGTATCAAGGCTGGGGATGTTTAAATGTGCCACAATAACACTTGCTAGTCCTCTTTCAAACAGATATCGAAAAGGGTAGAGTTCCAGGGAATCAAGTCGTTCACGTGTATGTGGCAGATAGGGTAAGGTTTTGTGTGAATCGCTCTCTGTATCTCCATGTCCGGGAAAGTGTTTGCCGTTGGCCATTACATGTTCATCCTGCATTCCCTGCATATACATGTAAGCCTTTTTCGCCACTTTGTATTTATTATCCCCAAAACTACGCATACCAATTACGGGATTGAGGGGATTGTTGTTCACATCCGCAACGGGGGCAAAGTTTACGTGAAGACCCATACGTTTACAATCACGGGCTATCTGACGTCCCATCAGGTAAATAAGAGAATCGTTTTGAATAGCACCAAGTGTCATTTGTTTCGGATAACGTGGTGTAGAATCGAGGCGCATGGCCAAACCCCACTCGGCATCTATGCTGTACAGCAAGGGAGTTTTAGCGAGGGTTTGATAATAATTGGCTAATTTACCCTGCCTTACAGGGCCTCCCTGCATCCAGATCAACCCACCGATCTTGTATTTTGTGATGAGTTCATCGATCTCTTTTACGTGTTTCAGATCTTTGTTACTATAAGCAGCAACCATAAACAACT
The DNA here is from genome assembly GCA_964566105.1 of uncultured Akkermansia sp. GTDB lineage: Bacteria > Bacteroidota > Bacteroidia > B-17B0 > Aurantibacillaceae > Aurantibacillus. The sequence continues at coordinate 3,354 of CAZMHW010000403.1, read as the reverse complement.
GCCCTAATCTTTCTGAAGGACTTAGAGAGTTAAATACAGAGTCGACCCACCTGTTCTGAATAGCCATAAATTCAGGGTCTTTCTTTTTTTCAGGGGGAATAATGAAGGCGAAACCCACAAAAAACAAGAGCAGGAAAGAGGTTCTGAAAATTTTATTCATCCCTCTAAAATTAGCTCTAATAAAAAAACAGTGTTTAGCCGTCCTGTTAATGTTTTTAACAAATTTGTTTTGATTTGTTTTTTAACAGGATAGGCAGATCATCTCTTCAGATTTATCAAGAAACTTGACTTATTTCATTCCCAGATTATAAAATACAAAACTCCACATGTCTGCAAATTCGTCAATTTGTTTAGAGGTAGGCTTCCCTGCCCCGTGTCCTGCATTCACATCAATACGAATTAACATGGGTTCCTGACTTTTGTTTTTTTCCTGAAGGGTCGCGGCAAATTTGAAAGAATGGGCAGGTACTACCCTATCGTCGTGATCGCCGGTTAAAACCAGAGTGGCCGGGTAGTTTGTTTCTTTTACATTATGAAGCGGAGAATATTTTTTGAGACACAGGTATTCGTATTTATTGTCGCTACATCCATAGTCTACCGTCCAGGCCCTGCCAATGGTAAATAAATGAAAACGCAGCATATCCAACACTCCCACAGTTGGTAAGGCTACTTTGCAAATATCAGGACGTTGCGTCATTACAGCGCCAATCAACAGTCCACCATTACTGCGACCGTGAATTGCAATTTTTGAATGTGACGTGTATTTTTTCTCAACCAAAAAATCACAGGCTGCAATAAAATCATCAAATACATTTTGTTTTTTACATTTGGTTCCGGCCTTATGCCATTCTTCGCCGTATTCACCTCCGCCACGCAAATTCGGAACACAGTAAATTCCCCCGGCTTCAAGAAATAAAGTTCTGTCAATACGAAACTCCGGCGCAATAGAAATATTAAAACCACCATATCCGTATACAAAACAAGGTGTTTCCGGAGTCATGTTCAGTCCTTTTTTATGTGTGATAAACATGGGGATTTTTGTCCCGTCCTTACTCGTATAGAACACTTGTTCCGTCACGTAATTCTCCGAATCAAATTTACAGTTTGGTTTAAAAATAAGTTTACTACTCCATGTAGTGGCATCCAGGTAATATGTTTGATCAGGAGCCGTAAATTGCGCGATACTGTAAGTAGCGAAGTTGTCTTTTTTATCCGTGTTAAATGCGTTCAAACGGCAAATTCCAGGCAATTGAATTTCGCGTTCCAGTTTGCCATTCAGATCATAACAATACAAATGCGAACACACGTCCTGAAAATAATTTAAAAGCAATTTGTTATTGCAGATTCGCGCACCTTCCAGAGGATTTTTAGATTCCGGAACAATGGTCTTCCACTTATCTGATGCAGGTGAATTGTAGGTAAACGAAACCAATTTGTATTTCGGGGCACCGTTGTTGGTAAGCATATAAAAGGTGCTTTCAATATTATCGATGATGCTGTATTCGTTATCGAAATTATCGGAGATCACTTTAAACTGAGCCTTCGGATCCCGGAGATCTTTGACCATTAACTTTTCACCACTCGTGCTCTGGCTTGTGCTGATAAAAAGGTAATTTTCATCTTCGGTGAGATAAGCGCCAAAATTATAATCAGAATGATCTTTGTCTTCGAATACAAGAACATCCTTTGTTTGATCCGTTCCCAGGCTGTGGAAAAACACTTTGTGAAATTGGTTCTTCTGAGACAACTCACTTCCTGTAGGTTCATCGTAGCGGCTGTAATAAATACCATTTCCTTTCCAGCTCATGCCACTGAATTTAACCCATTTGATCACATCCGGTAGGTCTTTTTTTGTCGCAATGTCACGAAAATGGATTTCCACCCAATCGCTTCCCGCTTTTGAAATACCATAAGCCAGCGTTTTACCATCCTTTGAAATAGAGGTGCCGCTCAACGAAACCGTTCCCTCGTTAGAGAGGGTGTTTGGATCTAATAAAATCTCTCCTGTACCTTCAAGCGTACTCATGATGTACAAAACACTTTGGTTCTGTAAACCGTTGTTGCGAAAACAAAAAAAGGCATTCCCTTTTTTAAAGGGAGCCGATTGTTTATTAAAATTCCACAATTCTGTTAAACGCGATTTGAGCGTTGAACGTACAGGAATTTGCGCCAGATAACTCTCAGTGCACAGATTCTGCGCCTTTACCCACTCTTCTGTCTTTGCACTGCGGTCATCTTCCAGCCAACGATACGGATCAGCCACTTTTTCAGCAAAATATTCGTCAGATATAAATTGGCGTTCCGTTGAGGGATAATTGTACTTGTTTTGTGCGTTAACAAGGGTGTTGGCAATCATGACAAGGAGAATGAGGGTTGTTGATCTGTTCATTTTTCAAAAAGACTTTGTTAATATGTAAAAAAACTAAGCTAATTAAAGCCTGACTAAGGCTCTATTTTTGTAAATGTAGATGAATAAAGTCAATTTTTCAATAGCGCCTGTTTATGGGATCTCCCAAATTAAACTGACCGCCCTTTTGATTTTTGTTTCTACGCTCTTTTTTGCGCAACCTCCACAATTTAAAGTATACAATTACATCGAAAAATACTCGCAGATCGCTGTGGATCAAATGATCGCGTTTAAAATTCCCGCAAGTGTGATTTTAGCGCAGGCTATTTGTGAAAGCAGCAGCGGGACGAGCAACCTCGCCAAAAAATCAAACAACCATTTTGGAATTAAATGCCATGTGGGTTGGGGAGGAGATACTACACTAAATCACGACGACAGTTTAAACGAATGCTTCAGAAGGTATCCAAACATTGAAGAATCTTATACGGACCACAGCAAATTCTTAAGTTCTCGTCCACGCTACGCGCACCTCTTTAAGCTTTCGGTGAACGATTACAAAAACTGGTGCATCGGTTTAAAAAACGCAGGGTATGCCACATCGCCGGATTATGCGGAACAACTTATTAAGGTAATTGAGGAAACAGGATTGTATGAATTGGATGGCAGTGAAACATTAAGCCTGGAAATCAGACGCTTTACCAGGGAACCGGAGATCAAAGAATCTAAATACACCGGTATTGGCTTTTCGGTACGGGATTTTTCGCGAACGGGGGCTCTCTGGCTGGACGCCCATAAGATCCCAATTAAAGGTCTTGACTTTATAGTAACCGTGCCTAAAGAAAATAGCGCCTACCTGGCAGGAAATTAAGATTCCTGTTGATTTTTCTCATAATATTTCCATTGTTTTTTCTGATCACAAAGCCCATAAAATTGCTACATTTATAGCTCAAAAATTATATCATTTATGGAATTCAGAATAGAAACAGACACTATGGGCGAAGTAAAAG
>CAZMHW010000402.1:0-4052 GCA_964566105.1 uncultured Akkermansia sp. | reverse complement strand
GAACTGAGCTCGCTTACCTGATTCCAACCGTTAATTACACGGCTTACAAAAAAATACTTCAGGAAAACAGTTGGTACAAACAACGTTTTCCAAACAAAGCCATTGCTCCTGACGTCCATTGCATCGATCCACCAACACCACTTTTAAAATCCATAATTGAAACGGTTCTCGGTGGAAGGCTTGGCAAATGGCTTGACGACAAACTTCTTTTTATTACACTGAAACACTGGCAAAAAAAATACCCGGATCTGGCCGCAGAAGATTTCGAGCTACAGTTTCGCTCGCGAAAAAATGTGTGTAAAAGACATACCAAAGGATTTCAAAACAAAATACTGAAGATCTGGGATGAACGACAAAGTGCATTCGAAGCTTCGTTTAATGTAATACTCCGATAATTTAAGATGCAGGATCAGGGCGTGCTTCATACATTAAAACGTTATCAAACGCTTTATACCCACAAAATCCATGTTCTCCCCATTGCCATTTTAATGCCACACAGCTCCTGCAACTGCAGGTGTGTGATGTGCGACATCTGGAAAGGAAATAAAAACACCAAACAGCTCAGCGAAAAAGATCTGGAAGGTATTTTGGACGCTCTTAAAAAACTGGACACGAAAAGAATTGTGATGTCGGGTGGTGAAGCCTTGTTGAATAAAAACTTTTTCGGTTTCTGTGAAATAATAAAAAAACAAGGGATAAAAATCACACTTTTATCCACGGGACTCACTGTTTACCACCATGCCGAAAAATTAATCCGACTGGTGGATGAAGTGATCGTTTCGCTTGATGGTGACGAAACCATGCACGATGAGATCCGTAACATTAAAGGCGCCTTTGCGGAATTGAAAAAAGGTGTTCAAAAACTGAAGGAATTAGATCCGCATTTTCCGGTTTCAGGCAGGTCGGTAATTCACCGCTTAAATTTCAGAACCTGGGATAAAATTATCCTCGCCGCGAAAGAGATCGGTCTGGATCAAATTAGTTTTTTACCTGCCGACGTCACTACCGAGGCCTTTAACAGAACAGAGGTCTGGGAAAAAGAAAGACAGGACAGCGTTTTGGTCGCCAAAGAGGAATTGCCTGTCTTGCAAGGCATTCTTGAAACTTTAATTTCTGATTTTAAACCCTACTTTGACAGCCGGTTCATTGCTGAGTCGCCCGACAAGCTCCGAAAAATTTACCAGTATTATGCAGCGCATCATGGCCTCTCCGATTTTCCCGTAAAAAAATGTAATGCCCCCTGGGTGTCTGCGGTAATTGAAGCAGATGGCACCGTGCGCCCCTGTTTTTTTCACGATGCCATTGGCTCTATCAGGGAAGACTCCCTTCTTAATTTATTAAACAACAAAGAAAGCAGGAAATACCGTGAGCAATTAAATGTACACAGTAATCCTACCTGTGTGAAATGTGTGTGTTATCTGAATTTGAGTCCCCGGAATAAATCCTATTAAAACATGTTTTTTTACAGATTACAAAGCCGCGCCGGCACAGTTCAAACCATTAAATTCCTAGATTTGTATACCAGACTTTTAAAATAGTAAGTAGTCATCAGACAATGAAAGTACTCTTTACACATTCTTATTTTCTCCATTTCGACCCTAAACAGGTGGCTACGGCTCAACCCTATCCGCCACTTGGCACGCTCTACGCCATGGCCTTTCTGAGAGAAAAAGGATATGAGGTAAAATTGTTTGATACCATGTTCAGTTTATCGGCCCATGAAATTGAACCAACGATGGATGCGTTTAAACCGGATGTTTTGATCAGTTACGACGACGGCTTTAACTACCTTACCAAAATGTGCCTGACCAACATGCGGGAAGCGTGTTTTGCTATGCAAAGCTATGCGAAAACTAAGGGCTGTAAAGTCATTACCTCCAGTTCAGATGCTGCCGATCATTTTGAAAGTTATTTGAAGCACGGAGCAGATGCTGTTGCAATTGGCGAAGCAGAACAAACTATACTAGAGCTGTGTGAAGCTTTTAAGAATAAAAGTTCTATAGAAAACATACAAGGCATTGCCTACCTGAAAGAGGGGGCTGCTGTTAAGACTTCGAAAAGAGCTGTGATCAAAGACCTGGACACTTTGCCGCCACCGGCCTGGGATCTTCTGGACATAGGTCCGTATAAAAAGATGTGGCTCGATCATCACGGTTATTTTTCTCTCAACTTTGTCACCACAAGGGGCTGTCCTTACAAATGTAACTGGTGTGCCAAACCTATTTACGGGAACCGTTACAATTCTCACAGTCCGGAAAACATGGTGAAAGAAATTAAAAAATGGCAGGAACAATTTGGGTTTACCCATGTGTGGTTTGCGGATGACATATTTGGATTAAAACCACAGTGGTTAAAAGAATTTGAACATTTTATAAAACAGGAAAAAGTAAACATTCGTTACAAGATTCAAAGCCGTGCCGATTTGTTACTTGAAGAAAACAATATAGAGCATCTGGCCAATAGCGGTTGCGACATGGTGTGGATGGGAGCTGAAAGTGGTTCACAGAAAGTATTGGATGCCATGGACAAAGGCACCAAGGTGGAGCAAATCTATGAAGCAACCCGCTTACTCAAAAAACACAAGATCCATGTTTCGCTTTTTCTTCAATTAGGCTATCTGGGTGAAAGCATGGAAGACATTCAACTCACCATAAAAATGATGGAAGATCTGTTGCCGGATGATTTAGGCATCTCTGTTTCTTATCCCCTGCCCGGTACCCCATTTTATGAAAAAGTAAAAGATCAGTTGAAAGTAAAAACCAACTGGACCGACAGCGATGACCTGGACCTGATGTTTGAGAGCACCTATAAAAGAAACTTCTATAAACAACTGCAACGCTACATTCACAAACGTTACCGGAAACAAAAAGGTTTTCAGTCCGCGAAGAATCTCCTTAAACATCCGAACAAACAAAATATTAAAAATACGCTTGCTCTCCTGCATCTGATACCCGGTGAACAGATGGAGAAAAAAAAGTTAATTCAAATCGAAAACAGTGCCCGATCGCTTTCCTGATATGACTGATTCAAATTCTCATTTCGTAAAAGAAGATGGCGTCTTTATTTCAAAAGACACCGCGGTAAAATTTGCGGATTTTGAAAAAAACTATTTAAGTGTACGGCAAAAAGAACAGAGGGTGCTGAACATTGACTGGATCCGTAAATTACCCGATGTCCCTGAGAATTATATTCATTACAAAGAATGGCAGATCCGAAAAAAAAACATTTCACGCTTTTTGAAGTATTTGAGTAAAAAACAAAAGAACCTGCGCATACTGGACATTGGTTGTGGCAATGGTTTTTTTACAAACAGCATGGCCGCGCATCATCAGGTAGTTGGCGTGGAGGTGAATTTAACCGAACTGAAGCAGGCGGCCGAAGCATTTCCTCACTCAGGAATTACCTGGTATTACTGCGATATATTAAATGAAACACTTCCCGAATCTAAATTTGACCTCATTACCTTTTGTGCTTCCTTCCAATATTTTAATGATCCGGAGGCTCTGCTCAAACGCTGCGAGGGTTTATTAAATGCAGGTGGCGAGATCCACATTATTGATAGTCCATTTTACACCACCGAAACAAGAGTCATTGCCAAAAACAACAGTGCAGCGCATTTTAGCAAAATGGACGTGAAGGGCATGACAAAATACTACCACCACAATACACCGGAGGTTCTAAAAAACTTTAAACACCGTTTTGCATACACCCCCAACAAGTGGCTGCGTCGTTTTTTTACGGATTCTCCCTTTCCATGGATCATTGTCTATTGCTGAAATCCGCAGATCCGTTTCAGAAAAATGAAATGGATTTGAACTATTTCTAATCGCCGGTGGCGCTCACCTCTAATTAACATTGTTCTGCCGCTTAATTGCATTGTTCCTGTTTATACTGTGAACAAATAGTTTATTTTTGTTTTAAAGCGATGAAAATGTCAAAAAAAACAGAACACGTTCCACTCCATTCCATAAAAACCAAGGAAATGGGTCCCACAGGTTTTGGTGTTGTTGATCTGAAAGGAAATTACAAAATGACCTATGACAGTACCATAC
>CAZMHW010000401.1:0-4057 GCA_964566105.1 uncultured Akkermansia sp. | reverse complement strand
ATAGAACATTGGAGGATGATCTGGAGGTGGTGAGAAAAGTTCTAACCGCAGAGCCTGGAGAGCGTCCTCCGTTCAGCTACCAGATGGATGGTCTTGGCATTCAATCCTGTGTAATAAAGGTGAAGAAAATTGCCTGCAAATCCCTGAAGGGTCGCGGGGCGAATTCGGGACTCAGGTTAATATATGCTCATTTTGAAGAGGAAAAGCGGATTGTTTTTATAGAGCTGTATCATAAGAATTATAAGGTGCTGGAAGACAGAGATAGGATATTGAAGTATTTCAAATAAGAAAGAAAAGTCTATGAGAAACCTGATCGTTTTTATTGTGATAGTTTTAATTATCGGAGTTCTTGCAGCGATCTATTCCTTTACTCAAAGGAAGATGTAAAGGAACAAAACGAAGAATTTCAAAATAAAGCGGACGAACTCAAAAAGAAGATTTTTTGCTAAAGAAGGACGGTTAGTTCTCCACAAAGCGAAAAGCTCCTCCGAATGAACGAAAGAGCTTTTCTGTTTTGTTGTAACCTACATGTTTTAATTATCGAATTTTCCAACTGATTTATAAAAGCTAATCAGAATACTTACATAACTCTCAAATCCCATGTAATCCAAAGACTAATCTTTTATAAGCTTAACGCTGCGGTTCTTTCCATTCATGTTTATGATAACAAAATAAACTCCTTTGTTAAACTGGTTCATGTCAATCAGGTTTTTGTCCGCTGGCAGGTTTTGTGTGAACACTACTGCACCCAATGCATTTAGCACTGTCACACTGGCGGTGGACGATAACTCAATGTAAAATAATCCGTTGTTAGGGTTTGGATAAATGCTAATTATATCCAAAGCCTGATTTAGGGAATTTGAATTAATTCCCGTGCAGGCATCTACGCTTTGTGTGATCACGACGGTGGCCTTGCACCCATTGGCGTCTGTACCTTCAACCGTATACGAAGTAGATATAGAAGGGCTGACAACAATACCTGCGGAGGAAGAGGCAGTGCTCCATACGTAGTTAACTGCACCACTGGCTGTAAGTATGACGCTTTCTCCGGAACAGATTAAAGTTCTGTCGCTAACCGCGGTAACTGTTGGGTTGGCGTTAACAGTAACAGTGCTAGTGGCGGCATTTGACACACAGCCTTCGCTGCTGCTACCTGTCACAGTATAAGAAGCAGTTGTAGCAGGTGAAACCGTGTTGCTGCCTCCTGAATAAGTATAGGTGCTTGCCCCGCTGGCATTAATCGTAAATACATTCCCGGCACAAATTGTACCGCTGTTTGCTGTCACTGTGGGATTGATATTTACTGTAACATTACTAACCACCAGTGACGACGTACATCCTGCAGCATTGCTGCCGCTTACTGAATACGACGTGTTTACCAGGGGCGATACGGTGTTGCTTCCGCTTGAGTAAGTATAACTGTTTGCTCCGCTGGCATTTAAAGTAAAAATTTGTCCTGCGCAAATACTTCCGCTGTTTACAGTAATAGTAGGATTAGCATTGACAATAACACTTACCGCGGCGGTACTTGTACATCCTGCCAGGTTGGCTCCTGCAAGACTGTAAGTTGTAGTAGTTGATGGGCTATCGGTAAAACTTGCACTGGCAGTGCTGGAACCTGCACTCCAGAAGTAGAGTGACGCGCCGCTTCCGGTGATAGTAATTGTGTCACCCTCACAAATGGCCGATGCACTGCTAACAGCAGTCACCGTTAAGGGAGTCACCGTTACGGCTACAGTTTTGCTGGTCACACACCCGGCGGTACTGGTTCCGTTAACCGAGTAGGTGGTGCTAAGTGTTGGTGTTACAACGTAGTTGGTATTTGCAGGACCTGAAGTCCAGGTGTAAGTTCCATTGCTGGTGTTAGCCACAAGCGTTGCTGCGGTTCCACAAACTACCGTTTGGGAGGAGGCGGTAAGGGTTGGATTGGCGTTAACAACTACTGTTACATTGGCGGAATTGGTACATCCCGCCGAATTAGCGCCGATCACACTGTAGGTAGATGTGGTGGAAGGTACGGAAGCAAAGCTGGCTGTAGTAGCCGACGAAGCGCCGCTCCAGGTATAGGTGCTTGCCCCGCCGCCCGAAATATTTACACTGCCTCCCGCGCACACTGAAGGTGAGCTGCTACTGGCAGTTACAGTGATAGGGTTAACGCTTACCATAGCCGTTCGTGTATCTGTGCATCCAAACGAATTGTTTGAATTCACCGTGTAAACGGTGCTTGCAAGTGGTGTAACAGAGTAGTTGCTGTTTGCCGGACCAGTACTCCAGGTATAAGTACTACCACCGGAAGCAATTAAAACAGCCTGGCTGCCGCAGACAACGGTTGGCGAATTGACAGCTGCGTTATAAGTGGATTGAAACACGCCAACGATATCCATATAACCAAGGTTGGAAGTTAAAGGTGTCGGAGTACCTCCAACCGTTGTAGTCGTTACATATTTCATAAAAGGAACATAGGCCGTAGTGTATGTGCCCATTGGAAAATATCCGGTTGAGGAGTTGGCGGGTTGGGCAATGCCCAGATAATAGACACTGCCGGCACCTAATGCCTGTGGAGTAGTTAAACTAAAACTAACCGGTGTTCCAAGCATCGCGTTGGTAATTGTTACGGTATTTGTGGTGGCAATAACAGATCCTGTGGAGTTAAGCAAAGCTCCCCACAGGGCATTGCCAATTGAAGTAGTAACCGTGCTTATACTCGCTTTGATTCCTGTTAATGTGGATGTAACCGGATTGGTATAAGTGGCCGCGATAATTCCGGAGCCTGTATTAAAACCAACTGATCCCGTCGTGTAACTTACATTGGCTGGGTTTATCGCCCACTCGTTGCAGGTGACACTCTGGGTATAAACCTGTGAGTTGTTAGCGTTCAACTCATCAGAAGGCACAGAAACCGAAATGGTGTTAAGGCCGGCGAGTAAAGGTGTAAAACCGGCAAAAGTTAAAGTGGTCGAGGCACCCGAAGCAAGGCTGCTTACTGTTTGAGTATTGGCAAAAGTGTTGGCACCTGTTATATTTAAAGTAACAGGAATATTGGTTTTTGCCGTGCCGCCGTTATTTTGGACAATTGCGGTAATGGAGTTTGAATTGGATACCGTGCCGGCAATCCTACCTGTGGCTTCCATTCCGACTACTGAAATTTCATTGGTATAGGTGTTGGTTACGCCGAATAAATAATCAGGTCTGAATGCAGTAGTGCCCAGTGTGGCCGGTGGTGAGCTTGCCGAGTTAGCCGAGGCGCATCCGGGTACCAGTACAGAGCCTTCTGCATAATAGGTGGCGGGAGTGGAGGCGTAAGGGCCTGCTGAATACCAGTCGTACGCTACATAAATACCACCACCTGAGTAAACAAAAGGTGTAGACAAGGTAAGCGCAACAGAGGTGGTGCCTGCGCTGCCAGGAACTGTCATGGTGCTGGCATAGACCTGCGTCATTCCTGTTGTTATGGTGCTCCACGTGGTTCCTTTAGTATAGGATACGTCTGTGGTGTTTTGCAAATACACCGTAAAATTACCGGTAGTTGGTGTGTTGGTACCCGCCGATAGCGTGAAACCAAAGGAGGTAATGGTGTTATTGGTCACCGAAATGCCGGTTAACTCCGATTGCAGAACAAGAGCGCAGGCGCGTAAGTAGGCATAAGTAGACAGGCCATTGGGAGCCCGCACCTGAGTGGTGGTAACACCATTTGGCGCCTTGGTGTAAATAACAGGCTGAGCGAATCCGCCAAAAAATGCGGACATAAGTAAAATAGTTAAAACTAAAGTTTGCTTTTTCATGAGAATTAGGTAAGGACACAAAGTTACTTATTAAAGTTCATTTGTAGTTTGCAAATGGTTATTTTTTAGTTAACATTATTTTTGTGTATGAATAGCTTGAAGAAAAATTGAATTTAGCCTGAGCGCCAGTCCTATAGGCAGAAGCAGCATAAAAAAATGTTAATACTTATTGGCAATAGAAACATTATAAATTTCATGGTAGAAAATGTTGAAGAGAATAATAGAAAAACCGGATTAAAACACCAAATAGTTAAAAACAATTGATAAAAGTTGAC
>CAZMHW010000400.1:0-4067 GCA_964566105.1 uncultured Akkermansia sp. | reverse complement strand
GGGTGGAGGTGGACGAAGATGATACCATGAGTATGAATTTCCGTTTCCCGGCACCAGCTCACAGTGGTAAGATTGTGCTGACTGTTGAAAACGCGTCGAAAAACTACGGCCCAAAACATATTTTTTCAGGGGCTGACTTTATTATTACGAAGGGAGAGAAAATAGGATTAGTTGGACGGAACGGGGAAGGTAAAAGTACCATGATGAAAATGATTGCTAAAAAAGTAGATTTTGAAGGCAAGATTGTTTTGGGTCACAGTGTGCTTATGGGATATTTTGAACAGGATCAGGAAGAGAAACTGGATCCTAAAAAAACTGTGTTTGAAACGATCGACGATGCGGCGGTTGGAGATGTGAGAAAACAGGTCAGAGGTCTTCTGGGATCTTTTTTGTTCAGGGGGGATGATATCGATAAAAAAGTGCAGGTGTTAAGTGGTGGAGAACGCGGACGTTTGGCGTTATGTAAACTTTTACTTGAGCCTTATAATTTGTTGTTAATGGATGAGCCGACGAATCACCTGGACATTCGATCGAAAGATATTTTAAAACGTGCCCTGATCGATTACGAAGGAACAGTGATTATGGTAAGTCACGACAGGGATTTTATGAAAGGGATTTGCGACCGTTTGTTTGAGTTCCGCGATGGCAAAGTGAAGGAGTATTTGTGCGACATTGAAGAATTTATGCAGATCCGTAAAGTGGAGCGCTTAAATCAATTGGATCTGGACAAAACAGGTAAAGTACAGGACGTTCCTGCTGCCAAGCCGGGGCAGGCCAAAGCCACCACTTCAGGTGGAACCGATAAAGAAGCAGAACAAAAACAAATCCGGAATCAGATAAAAAAAGCCGAAGAAAATATATCCAGTTTAGAGGTTAAAATAAAAGAATGTGACGACAAGCTGGCTAATCCGGATGAGTACACCAAACTGATGAACGACAAAGCTTTTTTCGCTTCCTATGAGAAATTAAAAAAGGATCTGGAAGCGGAGATGGAAAAGTGGGAAGAGTTGAGCGGGAAGTTGATTTAAAAAAATGGAAATAAGGCAGATCCAATAGCTTCGCGCGAACCGATTGCACAGATCAAAATAGTTTTAGTATCATTACTGTGTAAAAATACCGGACCGGCAATGAGATCAACGTCAGTTTAAAAAGTACAAGTGAACATAAAAAAACACATACCAAACACCATTACCTGTGGCAATTTGCTCTGCGGTTGTCTGGCATTGGTTCAGGCGTTTAACGGTGATCTGGTATGGACGGCTTACCTTGTTGGAATTGCTCTGGTACTTGACTTTTTTGATGGCTTTACGGCCCGCATGCTTAAAGTAAGTTCTGCCATTGGCAAAGATCTGGATAGTCTGGCCGATATGGTAACTTTTGGAGTCGTTCCCGGTGTGGTCATGTATACCTTGTTGGGAGCTTCATTGTCAGATTACCAGGACGATGGATTAACCTTAGGTTCATGGATTTTTTATCCCAATGAGGTGCTTAAAGTTTCGTATTTGGCTTTTGTGATCACAATTTTTTCCTGCATTCGTCTGGCTAAATTTAATAACGACACTCGCCAATCGGATTCTTTTATTGGTCTGCCCACTCCGGCCAATACCATGGTTATTTGTTCATTGCCTTTGATATTGCATTTTCAGTCTGACCTTATCTTCGTTAATAACCTGATCAGCAATGTCTGGTTTTTAATCCTACTTTCCTTATTCATGAGCTATTTGTTGGTAGCTGAAATCCCTCTATTTGCTTTAAAATTTAAAAACTTTCGCTGGGCTTCGAACAAGTTGGTGTATCTGTTTTTGATAACCGCAGTCATACTCATTCTGAGCTTGAAATTCGTAGCAATCCCGCTGGTAATAATTCTTTATATTTTAGTAAGTTTTGTGAATAACATATTTTTAAAGAATAAAGTTTAATTCTATTTTTGTTGCGCAAAATTAAAAAGGCATAAATCATAAATCTAAAATCTAACATCCACATGGGATATTTATTTACATCAGAATCCGTGTCAGAAGGACATCCGGATAAAGTAGCCGATCAGATTTCGGATGCGTTAATTGATAATTTTTTGGCATTTGATCCGAGCAGTAAGGTAGCTTGCGAAACCCTCGTAACAACCGGGCAAGTGGTGTTGGCGGGTGAAGTAAAATCCAAAGCTTATCTTGATGTTCAGGAAATTGCCCGCGAAGTGATTCGTAAAATTGGCTATACCAAATCCGAGTATATGTTTGAAGCTAACTCCTGCGGGATCCTTTCTGCTATTCACGAGCAGTCTGCCGATATTAACCAGGGTGTGGATAAAAAGAAAAAAGAAGAACAAGGAGCAGGTGACCAGGGGATGATGTTTGGTTATGCTACCAATGAAACCGCGAATTACATGCCTTTGGCTTTAGACCTGGCACACGGCATTTTATTAGAATTAGCGGCGCTGCGTCGTGAAAATAAGGAAATTAAATACCTGCGTCCGGATGCTAAATCTCAGGTAACTCTGGAATACAGCGATGACAATGTGCCTGTGCGCATCGATGCCATTGTGGTATCAACACAGCACGATGATTTTGATTCGGAGCCAAAAATGCTGGCGAAAATTAAAAAAGACATCATCGACATTCTGATCCCACGTGTTAAAAAGAAATATCCTAAATACGCCCATTTGTTCAACAACAAAATCAGTTACCATATTAACCCAACAGGTAAATTCGTAATTGGTGGTCCTCATGGTGATACAGGTTTAACAGGCCGTAAAATCATCGTAGATACTTACGGTGGAAAAGGTGCACACGGTGGTGGTGCTTTCTCGGGGAAAGATCCGAGTAAAGTAGACCGTTCAGCAGCTTATGCTACCCGTCACATTGCTAAAAACTTGGTGGCCGCGGGTGTGTGTTCAGAAGTATTGGTTCAGGTGTCTTATGCTATCGGTGTAGCACAACCAATGGGAATTTTTATTGATACCTATGGTACATCTAAAGTAAAAATGACCGACGGACAAATCGCGAAAATTGTAGAAAAAGTATTCGACATGCGTCCTTACTTTATCGAACAACGTTTTAAATTACGTACACCAATGTACAGCGAAACTGCTGCATACGGTCACATGGGTCGTAAGAACGAAGTGGTTACAAAAACATTCAAATCACCTGATGGTAAAACAAAAACCATGAAAGTGGAATTGTTTACCTGGGAAAAATTGGACTATGTTGCCAAAGTAAAAGCAGCATTTAAGTTAAAATAAATTCTGTTCCCATATATTTAAAAGGCCATCGTTAGCGGTGGCCTTTTTTTATTTTTATCCTGTCGGAAGTTAAAGCCCGATTGAGGGTACTAGATTGATAAAAAATATTTTATCTTTATCCAATGCTCACAAAGCACGCTTTACATTCTTTATTTCGTCTGGAGGTTTCTAACAATTCCCCTCTGATTGAAATTTACTCTGAGCAAATCACACCGCGTTTAGAATACACGTGTAATTTTATCTTTACGCATGTTTTAAACCTGCGTTTCCGGATTGCAGACAAACTAGAAGACAGCGGGCATACAAAAAATCCGCTGATTAATTATTCCGAAAAAACGATCCCAGGCGCCTTGCAAATTGTACCAGGGGGATTACTTTTTGCAAAAGGTTTGGGAGAAAACAGACCTCGCATTAAACAGGACAACAAGATAATTTACTTATATCCAAATGAAAGTAAGACTTCAGGTGGGAGTGAATTGAACTTCGATGTGTTTTCTGCTGTCTTTTATTCTATCTCGCGTATGGAAGAATGGCAGGCTTATACACCAGACTCCCATCAGCGTTTTGAAGCGGCCTCTTCTCTTTTTTTTAAGGAAGGTGTGCATTTAAAGCCAGTAGTAGACTTTTGGATCCTGGAACTGAAAAAAGCTCTTGAAAAAAAATATCCTGCAATAAAATTTCCTGAAAAAAAATTCAAAGCCATCAGTACCATAGACGTAGATAATTTATATGCATACAAATCCAAGGGAGTTCTGCGTACTGTTGGCGCCTATGCCCGGGATCTTCTGAAATTTGATTTTAAAAATTTAGGAATGCGAAGTCAGGTGCTGAT
>CAZMHW010000399.1:0-4087 GCA_964566105.1 uncultured Akkermansia sp. | reverse complement strand
ACGTAGTGGGGTGCATAAAAATGGAGGCGTCAATTCCCACAATGTTTTCATTCAGTTGCACCATGGCTTTCCACCAGTAGTCACGAATGTTTTTCTTTAGCTCAGCGCCAAGTTGTCCGTAATCATACACGGCACTTAGCCCCTCATATATTTCGCTGCTTTGAAAAATAAAGCCATATTCTTTGCTGTGAGAAATAACATTTTTGAAAAAATCTTCCGGTTTCTGTGACATAGTTGAATTTAATAAGGGTACAAAAATAGATAATTTAATAAGGCCTGAAAAAATCAATTCAAAATTAAATTGTCTATCAGTCTTATTTTACCAACAAAAAGGGCTATTAATGAGATGCTGTTGGGTTTAACTTTTTCGTCGGGGAATATCTTCAGGTTTTCTGCATTACACACAGCGTAGTAATCCAGTTTCATTTGCGGGTACGCCGCAATTTTATCTGCAATAAAATTTTTGGCTTTTAAAACGCCCTCGTTTAATACAATGCCCTTGGCTTCCTGCATCCATTTTGGAATGAGTGAGGCGAGTTGTCTTTCCTCAGCGCTTAAAAGGCTATTGCGCGAACTCATGGCGAGTCCATCTTCTTCCCTTAAAATGGGACAAGCAACGATTTCTATCCCTGATTCCATTTGTTTTACCAGGGCTTTCACAATCATCACCTGCTGGTAGTCTTTACTCCCAAAAAAAGCCTTGTCGGGCTGAACAATTTCAAAAAAACGTTTAACGACTTGCGCCACCCCGTTAAAATGTCCCGGACGATGTTCTGCCTCCAGTATTTCGTTGAGGTAACCAAAATCAAAGGTGGCTTTTTCGTTGCCTGGATACATTTCATCTACTGCCGGCAGGAAAAGGGCATCGCACCCGGCTTTTTCAAGCAAAAGAGCATCCTTTTCGGGCATACGGGGGTAACGCTCCAGGTCAGATTTATCGTTAAACTGGGTGGGATTAACAAAAATACTGCAAACGGTGTGGCCACATTGAGCTTGGGAGGCATTAATGAGGGAAATATGACCTGTATGCAGCGCTCCCATGGTGGGGACAAAGCCTACGGTTTTACCAAGCCCTCTGATCTGCGCTAAATGTGCCTTTAGGGCCTCTATTTTGGTGAAGATTAACATTAATAAGGCCATAAAGCTACAATATACTTTGAAAATTGGATTATTTTTTCGTAATTTTGTATAATATAATCTAAAAAGGAGTTAATCAACGTATGAAGAAAGCCAGGGTCCTTTTTGTTTCTCAAGACATCACACCGTATTTAGATGAAACATATGTCGGCAAAATTGCCAGAAGACTTCCACAAGGTATTCAAGAACGCGGCAAAGAAATCCGCACTTTTATGCCTAAATATGGGAGCATTAACGAGCGACGCCACCAATTGCATGAAGTAATACGCCTTTCAGGGATGAATATGGTGATTAACGACGTGGATCATCCATTAATTATTAAAGTAGCCAGTATCCCAACAGCGCGTATGCAGGTCTATTTTATTGATAATGAAGAGTATTTTGGCCGCAAAGCTGTTTTAACAGACAAAACCAGCGGTAAGTATTTCGACGATAACGATGAAAGAGCCATGTTTTTTGTGCGTGGGGTAGCCGAAACTGTTAAAAAACTGGGTTGGCAGCCGGATATTATCCATTGCCACGGTTGGTTTACCTCTTTAATGCCTTTGTACATTAAGAAATTTTACCCGGAAGATCCACTTTTTGCAGATACTAAAATTGTCGTATCGCTTTATGAGGATGAATTTCCAAAGAATCTTAATAAAAAGTTTGTAGACAAGTTGAGTTTTGATGGTTTCAATAAAAAGGATCTCAAGCATTTGGCAGAAGAACCGAGTTATTTAAACATGATCAAACAATCGATTGAATTCGCTGACGGTATTATTCAAGGTTCAGAAAAATTGAATCCAGATATTGAGAAGTTTATTAAAAAAACCGGTAAACCGTTTTTAGGTTTTAAAAACGAACTGGAATACATGGATGCTTTTAATGAGTTTTATGACGAAATGCTGGAAGAGGCGAACGTTTTAAACTAAATTAAATTTTGTATTAAGAACCCTGTTCCGAAAACCGGAGCAGGGTTTTTATTTTCGGAGTATTCCCAAAAAACCATAAATAGGAGAAAGATAAGTTATATTACTTATTTTTGCCCGTCATAACATTGTACGTGAATAGAACATTTTACATATTATTTTCATTAGTTGTCCTGCTCGCGGGTTGTAAAAAAGACCATAGCGTTCTGGGAGTGGATGTTCAGCCGGGAGTGGATGATCTTAACGCTGAATCGGTTCGGGGTTTGCCGGTAAACGCGCATACTCTGGCTTATGATTCTATCGTATCTTTTAATGACAGAGATTACGAATTTTTGGGTAATAATGATGATCCTGTGTTTGGTAAGATGGACATTGGTCTTTACCTGAATACAAATATCAGCGTTACCAATTTGAATTTTGGCGCCACAGCCACCCTAACGTCCGCAGAGATGATTTTTGTGATTGACAACACTGTTTTTGCAGGTGATAAGAGTGCGAGTTTAACCTATTCGGTTTTCCCATTAGATTCTTCTTTAGACATTACTTATACCCGTTATTATTTTACAAGTAACCACCGTTTGCACAATCAAACTCCCATTTGTGTTTACACTGGTACTTTTACCACTTCAACAACTGATCCAACACCTTGTATTAGAATTCCTATAGATAAAGTTTACGCAGAATCGCTGATGCACGATACTCCTAATCTCGTGGACAATACTACCTTTCTGGCTAAATACAAAGGGTATTATATTGCAGCCAGTATTACTAATCCGGGGACAGAAGGAACGATTTTTAAAACTATACTCTCTCATGATCTGAGCGGATTGCACCTGCATTACATTCAGCCGGATGCTCCGAATGATACTCTTGATTTTAAATTTGCCTTCAATACAGTTACACCCTCCCACTTCAACACAGTTAAATTCACACCCAGCACGGTTCTTAAGAATAACATTCAGGATTCAACTCTTGGGGCAAATGCCTTGTATCTGAAAGGAATGGGAATGACCAAGCTTAAGATTCAAATACCTTTTCTGAAAAACTATTCCGATTCTTTTCAAGTCTCGGTTAACAGGGCCGAGCTTATTTTTCAGGTGGCTCCTAGTGTAATAGGTTCAGGCACCTACAATCCACCGCCGGTTCTAACCTTGCTTTCAATAGATAGTCTTGGAAGAGAGACCTATATTCAGGATCTTATCTCAGCTACTGACTATACGCGTTTTGACGGCACATACGATAGCAACAATAACCGTTATGTCTTTAACCTTGCCAGGGAAGCTCAGTTGATTTTTAGAGGGAAGAAGAAAAATAATGGTTTTTACCTTGTTGTAGCGGGCTCAACACCCGGTTATAAAGCCAGTTATTTTGGTTCTCTGAAAGAGATGCTAACGATTCGCAGAGATAATTACATTGAAAGAGTAGTGCTTGCAGGTACCAATACCGCCAATAAACCTGTTTTTAATTTAAACTACGTTAAGTTTAAAAACGACTGATTTTCCAGCTTTATTTTTAGATGCCCTTATTCATGGGTAAATAACATCTGTTTGTCGTTAAAATAGCCCCTTATATCGTAGGTTTTTACCAAAAATATCTTAAATTTGGTTAGTTAACTCAAAAATGGAAAAAAATATAAGACGCGCCCTGTACTGCTTAGGTGTATTGTTTATGAGTGTAAGAATGGGCGCACAATTGTCTGGTGCGTATAATGTTCCGGTGAATTTTCCTTCACTGGCATCAGCAATCACGGCATTAAATACTCAGGGTGTCAGCGGACCGGTTTTTATTAATATTTCGGCTGGTTATACGGAAACAGCTCCTGCTGGGGGGTACGCGTTAACCGCTACAGGAACGGCCCTTAATCCCATAACTTTCAGAAAGGCTGGTCTTGGTACTAACCCTCTTATTACGGCTTATAGTGGCGGCACAGGAACACCGGGATCGGCAAGCCAGGACGGTATCTGGCGTCTGATTGGTTCTGATTATATTACTATTGACGGAATAGATCTGGTTGATCCAAATCTTACTAATCCCTCTAC
>CAZMHW010000398.1:3194-4088 GCA_964566105.1 uncultured Akkermansia sp. | reverse complement strand
TCAAATTTGATTGTAGCTACGCCGGCCCCGTCCTGTCCACGGTTGATCATTTTTTCCATGATCTGGTAGAGTTTGTGCAGCCCGTAACGTGCCGAGCCGTATTTGGTTTTGTAATAATCTAATGGTTTTAGCAACCTGATGAGTGCCACACCGCACTCGTGATGAATAATATCGCTCATATTTCCGGACTACAAAGGTAGGCTTTTGAAACCGGAATTAACAACAGAAATTTAACAATTTAGGAATCATTGGAGATGATTTTTTGAGATATATAGATGTAATGTGTATATTTGAGAAGTACATTTTAGAACTAAAACGCGATTTTATATTATGATAACAAGAAAACTTTTACTGGTTTTTGGCTTTTTCTTTATTTTAAACGTTACTA
Source organism: uncultured Akkermansia sp. (assembly GCA_964566105.1). Taxonomy (GTDB): domain Bacteria; phylum Bacteroidota; class Bacteroidia; order B-17B0; family Aurantibacillaceae; genus Aurantibacillus. Next base: position 3,700 of record CAZMHW010000398.1, on the reverse strand, counting down.
AAACCATTAAGGCCCAGCAAGGACCTACGTACCCGATCATTTTGAACGAATATTGTGTGAGCAACGTTCCTCCAGGAGCGGCGGATGAGCGCGGTGTTCTGAACGATTATGTGGAGATTTACTCCAATCACACCACTTCCCTGAGTTTGTCGGGGTTTTACCTGAGTAACGACCGCTTTAATCTCTTAAAATGGAAGTTTCCGCCCAATTTTCCTGCCTTGTTTCCCAACACTTACGCACTTGTCTGGCTCTCTGGGAGAAATACCTATGATGCCGGCAGTAATAATTTTCACGCAAATTTCAGTATTGAGCAATGCAAAGGCCAGTGGCTTATTCTTACCAGCGCCGGTGGGGTAATTTACGACTCGGTGTATGTGCAGCCTACCAAAGCCGGTCATGTAAGGGGTCGTGTAGATTACGATAACCTCGGAATTGGTGCCTGGAGGATATTTACTACCAAATCCCCAAAATTTGCCAATGGTGCACCAACAGCAACGGGTTACGCT
>CAZMHW010000398.1:0-3184 GCA_964566105.1 uncultured Akkermansia sp. | reverse complement strand
GTTTTATCTACCAATGGAGGCACCGCTTCGGTAGATGGTAGCGTGGGAGCCTTTTCTACAGAAGGAAGCCAGATTGCGTATGTCAAATTAAACGGTCAAACTTATGACACCGCCTATTCCTGTTACGATGTTTTTTACACGCTGAATGGAGATTATCCGATTCCTGGTTATCCAACTTCAGGAAGTACCAGTCGTTACTATGATTCTCTCAACCCAATTACCCTTCCTAAAACAGCTATCGTTAGGGTAATTTCTGTGCCTAAACCAAACAGTACCTTGTGTCCTTCGAATACCTTACCGAGTTTTTGCGAAACCAATACGTATTTTCTGGATCCCGAGTACAATCAGTTTGATCCTAACTTTGGGATCATTTCTATTGCTCTGGACCGTGCAGACACTTCGTGGTTTAGCTCGCAGGGGACCCCCGCCGCTACTATTCATGTGGAATATTACGACAATAAAAAGCAGGTAAGTGAGGGTTATGCAATGATTAGCAGACCAACCAACGAACAGTGGGCGACCAAACAAAAAGGGTTTTACATTAGCAAAGATGACCGCCTGGGTTCTGGCTGTAATTTTGAGGGAGACATCTTTAACGTGGAAGGTTTAGGAACCACCAAACGGAAAGTATTTCCAACCCTGCACTTAAAGGGTGGAGATTATGAAAGTCATTCAGTGATTTCGGGCGCAACAGGAACAGCCGCTACTAATTCTTACGGTACAGGCGTACGCGACATTGTGATGCAGTCTATTGCCGCTAAAAACAACCTGAAAGTAAGTCCATTGCACATTAAACCGGTGGTAGCTTTTGTAAACGGCGAGTATTGGGGTGTTTATGATTTGCGTGAGGTGTACGACAGGTATTATGAGCAATATTACAACGGACAGTCAGCAGATTCTTTAGATCTTTATTTTGTTCACAATGGTCAGGAATCAAAAGTTTCTTATTGGGACGGGGTGTATCCGAGTTACGGGGCTAACTTCAATACCAGTGTTTACAACATTGTAAAGACTAAACCCATGAAGACGGGTAACGATTACACCACGGTAATGAGTCAGCTGGACAAGGAGAGTTTAATTGATTACATGGTTTTGAACAGTTATGGCATGAATTCCGATTTATGGACGAACAACCTGGCTATTGCTAAGGGTGGGCAGCCAAACAGACCAGGAAATAAATGGCATTTTTATTTATGGGACATGCCAAGTATTTTTAATTACACGGCCGTGGCACCAACAGGACTTTCGTATAATAATCCCAATGTTTCTCCATGCTATTTATACAACACTGTGAACGGAAATTTTCTCTATACCCCATCTTCCCCACAGAATCTGAACGGGATAGGAAATATCATGACAAAACTGATGAATTCTTTACAGGGAAATGCGCAGTTTCAACTGGATTACAAAAACCGTTATCAGGATTTGCTTAACGGGCCATTAAAATGTGATAACATTCTCAAGCAGTATGACTTTGTGTATAATCTTTACCGCAAGGAGATGAAGTATCATGAAGATCCTTCTTCAACACCAGCTCCGGGAGGACGCTTTTCAACCGCGATAGATTTATGGGATACCAACATGGCCGTATTAAAAAAGGTGATTCAACTTCGCTGTTATATTTACGATTATGTGTTAACCAAGGGAGGCTGTTTTGGTTCGGCAGGTCCTTTCCCTATTTCGGTTGACGTGAGACCACAAGGTGCGGGTAAGGTGAAATTGAACACCATGGTGTTAGACAGTTTTATCTGGACAGGAAGATACTATCAAACCACGATGAGTTTTAAAGCGATCCCAACCAGTACAGATTACGCGTTTCACCATTGGGAATTTACCGGGCCTACACCTACTAATTCTGTAGGACTAAGTTCCGATTCTGTGAGTTTGAATTTTAATACCGGGGGAGAAGTGGTAGCCGTGTTTACAGACAAACGGAACGAAATAAAAGGAACCGGTGACGGGTCAAATGTACCAACCGGATTTACACCTAATGGAGACGGTATTAATGACGATTTCCGTCCCCTGGGCAGTGCAGAGTACACTACCGAATTTCAGATGACAATCTGGAACCGTTGGGGTCAGGAAGTATTCAGAAGTCTAGATCCTTTAGTTGGCTGGGATGGCAGATTCAGGGGTCAGGAAGCTCTGACAGGAGTGTATGCCTATCTTGTGACTTATAAAAATGTGTACAACGAATCCAAAATACTGAAAGGTAATGTAACGCTTACCCGATAGATTCAGGATAATTAAATGACAAACAAGGCTCCTAATAAGAAATACGATAAAACAATCTGCTTATGCTCCTTTATACAGTTGCATACAGCTTAGAAGCAAATTACAGTATATGAAGAAAATAAATTACTTTTCAGCCCTCTTTATCTTTACCCTATCAAGTGTTGTTGTGCGTGCGCAGGATATACATTTTTCACAGGTTCACGAAACTCCTTTGTTTGTAAGTCCTGCCAACACAGGGTTTTACAATGGATACGTGAGAGCCATCGTGAATTACCGTAATCAATGGGCTGCAATGAATAACGCGTTTCAAACGGGAGCTATTTCTTTAGACGGTGGATTGTTTAAGTCAAAAAAACGTCCGGCATTTATGGGCGTGGGTTTAACCGTTGCCTATGATCAGGCGGGTGTTGCGCAGTTGCGGAATACGACCGCTCTTTTAAACGTTAGCGGATTGGTTAAAATAGGCAGGAACAGCGCGCTGAGTGTTGGTTTGGCCGGAGGTACCTCGGCTACCAATGCTAATTATAATAAACTTACTTACGCTTCGCAATTTAACGGTAACAGTGTAGATCCTGCCATTAATGCGGGAGAACCACTCTACAGACAATATACTACTGTGGATGTGGCGACCGGTGTTGCTTACGAATTTGCCAAATACAAACGCGATCAGGATCACGACGATGTTTCTTCCTTTAAAATAGCTTTGGGCGCCTTTCATTTAAATCAACCAACGCAGGAGTACGGACCTGGTTCTAAGTACAAAACTCCGGTTCGTTGGACAGCGGCTTTTACCTCTGTATTTGATCTGGAGGATACAAAATTTACACTCACTCCAACTGTGCTTTACCAGGCGCAGGGAAAGTTTGAAGAACTCTTTGTTGGAAGTTTTGTTAAGTTTCGCATGAGCACCGGTACTAAAGTAACAGGTGAAAAAACTCAAAACGCTATT
>CAZMHW010000397.1:0-4111 GCA_964566105.1 uncultured Akkermansia sp. | reverse complement strand
GATTAACGACGAACGCTTCTTAAAATCGATAGAATAAGTAAGACTATGTGCGGCATAAATGGATTTATTTCGGAGAGGTTCAGCGGTGAAGAAAAGCTTGCTGTCGTAAAGAAAATGAACCAAACGCTGGCGCACCGTGGGCCCGACAATGATGGCATTTGGAATGACCATCTGGTTTGTCTGGGACACAGGCGGCTTTCTATTATTGACTTAAGTGAAGAAGGCAATCAACCATTTTATTCTGCTGACAAACGTTACATAATTGTTTACAACGGAGAGTTGTACAATTATAAGGAACTAAAACTCGATCTGCAGAGAACGCCGCAGGGCTCTGATAAGCCACCCTATTTTTTCAGAACACAATCGGACACGGAAGTAATTCTTGCAGCTTATATACGCTGGGGTCTAAAGTGTCTGGATTATTTTAACGGTATGTACGCTTTTGCCATATACGATACCGAAGAGGAGAAACTTGTAATTGCAAGAGACAGAATAGGCGTAAAACCTTTGTATTATCATTTTGGTGAAGAGGGTTTTGTGTTTTCGAGTGAGATTCGGCCCATCATTCATTCAGGCATAAAATCGTTTTCATTAAACAGAGACGTTTTGGCAGAATATGCCATGTATCAGACCGTTTTCGCACCGAATACAATTGTTAAGGGTATTAAAATGCTGATGCCGGGTCATATTCTGGAATTTGAAAAAGGTAAGGCGAACATCAGCAAGTATTATTCGCTGAACAAAATTTCAACACAGGCGAGAGATTTGTCTTATTCGGAGATTTGTAAAGAGGTGAATGAATTATTGGGACAGTCTGTTCAAAGACGACTGGTTGCGGATGTCCCTTTCGGAGCCTTTCTTTCTGGAGGAATAGACTCGAGTGCCGTTGTGGGATTAATGAGTATGGTGAGCGCTGAAAAGATCCAAACATTTAATGTTAGTTTTGATGAAAGCGAGTTTTCAGAATCGAAGTACGCAAGGATGATCGCTAAAAAATTTAATACACAACACCACGAAATAAAATTGCGACCTGAAGATTTTCTGAAACAACTCCCAGAAGCATTAGCAGCAACAGATCACCCGGGCGGCGATGGACCTAATACATACATTGTATCAAAAGCCACTAAAAACGCAGGGATCACTATGGCACTGAGTGGTATAGGGGGTGATGAACTTTTTGCCGGTTACGATGTGTTTAAACGGATGCATGAGTTGCAAAAAAAATCATGGTTAAACGCAGTGCCTCAGTTCGCAAGAAAAGCAGCCGGTTATGCAATTGAGAAGAAAAATCGAAATGTGGGAGGGAACAAGATAAACGAGTTATTAGGCCAGGAAAAAATTAACTTCAACTCGGCGTATCCATTGAATAGGAGTCTCTATACACAAAAGGAACTAGCGGTACTAGTTAAAAACAATACTCCTTTCTCAAACATACAAAAAATAATATCGGATATTCCACAAATAGAAAATCACTTATTGAGTGCTGTATCTATTGCAGAAATAGGTACGTATATGCAAAATACGTTACTTAGGGATGCTGATCAAATGAGCATGGCTCTGGCTCTGGAGGTGCGGGAACCGTTTTTAGATTACAAGTTGATTGAATTTGTTCTCAGCGTTGGTGACAACCACAAGTTTCCTCATACGCCTAAAAAACTTTTAACGGATAGTCTTGGCGATCTTTTACCATCAGAAATAATAGATCGCCCAAAAATGGGATTTGTATTACCCTGGAAGAATTGGTTGAAAAATGATTTGAAACAATTTTGTGAGAATAACATAAGCGCTTTAGAGCAAAAAAATATATTTGAACCGGGAAGTTTGAAAAATTTATGGCATAGGTTTCTAAATGGAGACAATTTAATAACCTGGTCACGGATATGGCACTTTGTTGTGCTCAATAATTGGATTGACGAACAGAAAATTGGCTACTAAACCGAACATATTAGTTTTTATTGATTGGTTTTGGCCGGGATATCTTGCGGGAGGTCCTGTGCAATCTGTTCTTTCTCTGGTAAGTTACCTCGGGAACGATTTTAATTTTAAGGTATTTACTACCAATAGGGACCTCAATAACTCTAGTCCGTATGAAGGTATTGTGCCAAACAAATGGTTACCAACGGAATTAAATTGTGAAGTTTATTACGCTGATCCGACAACCTTGAACTATAATTCAATAAAGAATTTAATTGATGGGACCAAGTTCGATTTAGTTTACATAAATAGTTTTTTTTCAAAGAACTTTTCTATCATTCCTCTTCAAATATTAAACAAGTATTACGCAGACAAGCCGATAGTCTTCGCACCACGGGGGATGTTAGGAGAAGGGGCGCTGGCTATCAAAAAAATGAAGAAACGCATTTTTATAGCTTATGCAAAAATAACAGGTCTGCATAAAAATGTAACTTGGCACGCAACCTCCGAGCAGGAGGAGGGGGAAATAAGACGGGTCATTGGCCGGGGAGCAAAAATTGTAAAGGTTTCCAATCTCCCCAAAAAAATAAACTCTCATGCGGCCAAAATTAAGAGTGTGGGAAGACTTGAAGCATGCTTTATTTCTCGGATCAGCGAAAAGAAAAACCTGATATACGCTTTGGAGGTACTAACAAAGGTTAAAGAGCTTAACATAAACTACACAATCTACGGCCCTATTGAGGACCCAGTTTATTGGGCGAAATGCCAAGACCTGATTAAAGCTCTTCCGTCGAATGTTTGCGTTAATTATGGAGGTAGTTTGTCTCCAAATGAAATTGAAGCGGCATATGAAAAAGAGCACATTATGTTCTTACCTACCTTGAACGAAAATTTTGGGCACTCTATTGTAGAAAGTCTTTTATGTGGATGCCCTGTTATAATAAGCGATCAAACACCCTGGAACGATCTTGAGGTAAATGGTGCCGGCTTTGCTCTACCACTTAATAAATCTGAACAATTTACAAATGCCATTGTGCATTATGCCAAAATGAATCAGGAGGAGTTTTCGAAAGCAAGTAAAGACGCAAATAAGTATATTAGCGGTAAAATAGATTTGAATACAATACTCGATCAATACAAAAAACTTTTTAATGGCAGAACTTAAAACAGATCTATCCACTTTTAATAACGACTGGTACAAGCCGGGCAAGTCTTTGCCCTTTCGCGTAATGTGGTACACCATAAACCTGTGTTTTTTCCGTTCCCCTTTTCCTTTTTATGGGCCCAAACGATTTTTGCTAAGGCTTTTTGGGGCGAAGGTTGGAAAGGGACTAATCATAAAACCTCACGTTTCTATCAAGTATCCCTGGTTATTGGTTGTAGGAGATCATGTGTGGATAGGGGAGGAAGTATGGATCGACAATCTGGCGAAAGTAACACTGAAGAGCCATTCTTGTATTTCTCAGGGGGCTCTTTTACTGTGCGGGAACCACAACTATAGAAAAACCACCTTTGATCTTCTTGTTGGAGAAATTACGCTGGAAGAAGGTGCCTGGGCCGGGGCAAAAACGGTTATTTGTCCTGGGGTTCGTTTAGGTAGCAATAGTTTGCTCACAGTTGGCAGTATTGCCACGGCAAGTATTGAAGCCAACTGGATCTATCAGGGAAATCCGGCCAAAAAAGTAAAACAAAGAGAGATTAAAAGTTGAAATTCACTAAACTATCTCCTTTTGTTTTTCGTCAATTCTTTCAACTTTATTGATTCCTTTTACTTTTCTTAAATTTCCTATCAGATGATTTAGGTGTTTGGTGTCATGCACATAAACCATGATCGTTCCTTCAAACAAACCATCGTCCGTATCAAAATTGATGGAGCGCATGTTCACGTTGTTTTCATTGGAAATAACCTTGGTGATGTTGTTTACAATTCCCAATTCGTCGGTACCGGTAATTTTAAGACCAGCCAAAAAGGAAATGAGTTGATCGTTCACCCATTTGGCCTTTACAACCCTGTAAGCGTAATTAGAAAGGAGTTTAATCGCATTGGGGCAATTTACCCTGTGAATCTTAATCCCCTCTCCTACGGTAATAAATCCAAATACGTCATCTCCGGGTATAGGATTGCAACAAGGCGCCAGATTGTAGTCTAATTTTTGAAGATCGTCCCCAATAACAAGCATGTCTGTTTTCCCACGTG
>CAZMHW010000396.1:0-4119 GCA_964566105.1 uncultured Akkermansia sp. | reverse complement strand
AAAAATAACGCCGCTCCGGGTAATACTGTTGGTATTGTGCTTGATTCTAAGAGTAGTTGAATATCTTCATCGTTGCAATACTCCAAATGATCCACACTGATAGCCCCGCAAGCCACAGCTGTTTTAATTCCATTGGCATGACTCATTTGTTCAGCATGAACCTTCGGAATCAGGCCATGTTTCTTACCAGCCTCCAGAATGGTTCGTGTTTCAGAAGCATCAAAATACCCCTTTTCACAAAACACATCTATAAAATCCGCCAGCTTCTCTTTTTCAATCAAAGGTAAAAGCTCATTGATTAACAAATCGATGTATCCTTTTTTATTTTCCTTAAATTCAAGCGGAACGGCATGGGCTCCAAGAAAGGTAGCCTTTACCGGAATCCAGTTAAGTTCCTTTAACCTCCTGATAACCCGCAGCATCTTTAATTCGCTCTCTACATCCAGACCATAACCACTTTTAATTTCAACCGCACCTGTCCCCTGCTCTATGATTTCCATCAATCTCACTTTAGCTTGTTCAAAAAGCTCGTCTTCAGTGCTACTCCTGAGTTTCTTAACTGAATTCAAAATCCCACCACCCCGGTTGGCAATTTCTTCATAACTCAAGCCATTAATCCTGTCTACAAATTCCTGTTCACGGTTACCCGCGTAAACAATGTGCGTATGGCTGTCAGCAAAACATGGCATCACTATTTTCCCACTACAGTCCAACACTTCCAGATCCTTCCAATCCACTATTCCAGGAAAATCCTCCATACTGCCATAGTCCACAATCAATCCATTTTCGCAGGCCAACCAGGCGTTTTCAATGCAAGGTAAATTTTTCATGGCCTTTCCTTTCAGGGCTCCCGGAGCTTCTTCATAAACGCCGATCAGATTTTTTATATTTTTTAAAAGTAATTTTTGCATATCCTTAACCAATCTTTCAGGTAACCAACAAAATGCAGGTTACTTATGTTTTTACGCCGCTAAGGTATTAAAAAGGGTCTTAATAGTAAATTAATCCAAGCATCTGCCTGCACAATTTACTTGAACGACCTGCTTTAAATTTATATCTTTACTGCTTATGGCTGGTAATTCATTTGGCACTCTTTTTAAACTTACAACCTTCGGAGAAAGTCACGGCATCGCTATTGGAGGGGTTATTGACGGTTGCCCGGCCGGATTAAAAATAGATGTTGATTTTATTCAAAGGGAATTGGATCGTCGCAAACCTGGTCAATCACACCTAACCAGTCAACGTAAAGAAAGTGATACGGTCGAATTTTTGTCCGGGATTTTTGAAGGAAAAAGTACCGGCACCCCCATTGGATTCACTATTCATAACGAAGATGCCCGATCGAAAGATTACAATCACCTGAAAGATACTTATCGCCCTTCTCATGCGGATTTTACCTACGAACAAAAATACGGTCATCGCGATTATAAAGGTGGAGGCCGCAGCAGCGCAAGAGAAACCGCCTGCAGAATTGTTGCAGGAGCCATTGCTAAACTTATATTAAAAGAAAAGAAAATTGAGATAAACGCATTTGTGAAACAAATAGGCGAAGTAAGACTTCAAAAAGAGTTTTATGAACTTGATCTTTCTAAAACAGAAAATTCACTTGTCAGATGCCCGGACGAAGCCACTTCCCAACGTATGACGGAGTACATTGAGGAAATAAAAAAACAGGGCGACACCATTGGAGGTATCATCCAATGCGTGATTCAAAATACACCCATTGGCCTGGGAGAACCAGTGTTTGATAAATTACCTGCTGTTATAGGGCATGCTATGCTCAGCATCAATGCAGTAAAAGGTTTCGAGATTGGCAGCGGTTTTAACAGCGTGCGCTTTAAGGGATCCGAATTAAACGATGCATTTATTTCAGAAGAAGGACAAATAAAAACAAAAACAAACAACAGCGGAGGTGTTCAGGGTGGAATTTCTAATGGAATGCCCATTTATTTTAATGTAGCGTTTAAACCGGTTGCCACCCTCATGCAAAAACAACCTTCAGTTAATACCAAAGGTGAAGAAATAAGTCTGGAAGGGAAAGGCAGACACGATCCCTGTGTATTACCACGTGCCGTTCCTATTGTTGAAAGCATGGCTGCTCTTGTTCTTGTTGATTTTATCCTTCTTTCTCGCTGCAGCAGACTCTGACTCTGTCTATTTACCATAGTATTTATAAACAGTCGTCCGGGTTTTCTTCCCGTTTTTCAATAAACTCCATGCTAATAAAGGCTTATAGACTGTTTTGGAATTTCATTTTAAAACTCAAATTTTAGTTTACCAACCTTTTAATATTCCCAATTATTACATAATTTAGTGGTCTCTAAAAACAATCTCTATGGCATTTGATATTGAAATGATTAAGAAGGTTTACGAAACTTTACCTTCAAAAGTGGAAGCCGCTCGCAAATTAGTCGGTCGTCCGCTTACCCTCACCGAAAAAATCTTATACGCTCACCTTCATACCGATCAAAAACCTTCCGTTTTTGAAAGAGGAAAATCTTACGTTGATTTTGCACCAGACAGAGTGGCCATGCAGGATGCAACAGCGCAGATGGCGCTTTTGCAATTTATGCAGGCTGGCAGACCAAAAGTAGCTGTGCCCTCTACCGTGCATTGTGATCACCTGATCACGGCAAAAAATGGTGCAGCAGATGATTTAGCTTTTGCCACGAAAGAAAGTAAAGAAGTGTTTGACTTTTTGGGTTCAGTATCCAATAAATACGGAATCGGTTTCTGGAAACCAGGAGCTGGGATCATTCACCAGGTAGTACTGGAAAACTACGCGTTTCCGGGTGGAATGATGATTGGTACAGACTCTCATACCGTTAATGCGGGTGGTTTAGGAATGCTTGCCATTGGTGTGGGTGGAGCCGATGCCTGCGACGTTATGGCTGGCCTGGCCTGGGAATTAAAATTCCCTAAATTAATTGGTGTAAAATTAACCGGTAAATTAAGTGGCTGGACCGCTCCAAAAGATGTTATTTTAAAAGTGGCAGGTATTCTTACTGTAAAAGGTGGAACCGGGGCTATTGTGGAATATTTTGGCGAAGGTGCTACTTCTATGAGTTGCACTGGTAAAGGCACTATTTGCAATATGGGCGCCGAAATCGGAGCCACTACTTCTACATTTGGGTACGATACCTCTATGGAGCGTTATTTAAAAGCTACGGGCCGTGCGGACGTTGCCGAGTTAGCCAATGGCATCAAACAACATTTAACCGCTGACCCTGAGGTGTACGCAAATCCGGAAAAATATTTCGATCAAATCATCGAAATTAATTTGTCGGAATTAGAACCCCATGTTAACGGACCTTTTAGTCCGGACCTGGCAACACCTATTTCAAAATTAAAGGAAGAAGCTACTAAAAACGGATGGCCTTTAAAAATATCTGTAGGCTTGTTGGGCTCATGTACGAACTCTTCCTATGAAGATATTTCGCGGGCCGTAAGTCTAGCAAAACAGGTTTCATCGAAAAATCTCAAAGCAAAGGCTGAATACCTTATCAACCCGGGTTCTGAACAAATCCGTTATACCATTAAACGCGATGGTTTTTTAGATGTATTTGATCAGATTGGTGCAAAAGTATTTACGAATGCCTGCGGACCATGTATTGGTATGTGGGACCGTGTGGGTGCCGAAAAACAGGAAAAAAATACCATCATCCACTCCTTCAACAGAAATTTTGCAAAACGCGCCGACGGAAATCCGAATACCTACGCGTTTGTTGCCTCCCCCGAAATTGTAACAGCCATGGCTATTGCAGGAGACCTGACCTTTAACCCTTTAACCGATACATTGGTAAACGAAAAAGGTGAAAAAGTAAAATTAGATCCTCCAACAGGTGATGAGTTACCTACAAAAGGATTTGCAGTAGATGATCCGGGATATCAGGCACCTGCGAAAGATGGAAGTAATGTAACGGTAAACGTGTCACCTACCAGCGATCGTTTACAATTGTTAGATCCTTTTACCGCGTGGGAAGGCGTTGATCTGAAAGGATTGAAATTACTCATCAAAGCAAAAGGCAAATGTACAACTGACCATATTTCCATGGCAGGTCCATGGTTAAAATACCGTGGTCATCTGGACAATATTTCAAATAACATGCTAATTGGTGC
>CAZMHW010000395.1:0-4150 GCA_964566105.1 uncultured Akkermansia sp. | reverse complement strand
ACGTAAGGTGGCCGACAAACTCGTGTATTCAAAATGGAGAACAGCCATTGGTGGAAAAGTGCAGGCTGTGGTAAGTGGTGGCGCCGCGCTTAACCCGAGACTGGAACGCATTTTTTACTGCGCCGGCATCAACTTGCTGCAAGGGTACGGCTTAACCGAAACCTCTGTAGTGGTATCTGTGAATCGTTTTGAGAAAGAAAGAAGGATGTTTGGTACCGTTGGCCTTGTGGTAGAAAACTCAGAAGTAAAAATAGCAGAAGAAGACGGGGAGATCTTAATGAAAGGTCCGAGTTTAATGATGGGGTATTACAAAAACCCGGAGGCAACGGCAGAAGTAATAGACAGTGAGGGCTGGTTTCATACCGGAGACATCGGGAAGATTATCGATGGCAAATTCCTTAAAATTACTGATCGCAAGAAAGAGATTTTTAAGAGCAGCGCAGGGAAATACATTTCACCCATTGCCATAGAAAACAAATTAAAAGAATGCAAGTACATTGAACAATGCATGGTGATTGGTGAAGGGCAAAAATTTGCCTCCGCACTCATCATTCCCTCCTTTTCACATTTTAAAGAATATTGCACCCAGCACAACATTGAATGGCTGGGCAACGAGGCAATGCTCACCCACGAAGAAGTGAAAAAAATCATCAACGAGCACGTGAAGAAAGTAAATACCAGTCTTGCTGCTTTTGAGCAATTAAAACGTTACCAGTTAATCAACCAGGTTTGGGGAGTGGAAAGTGGTGAGATTACCCCTAAACTAAGTTTAAAACGCAAAATCATTTTCGAAAAAAACAAAGCCATTATTGATAAGATCTTTGGGATAGAAGATTGATTGGATAAAAACATTGAAAAATTATGGCTCAGTTTTGATCAGGACCAAACCTGTGTTCCTTCCGTGCAATTTGTACAAATATCAATCTGGTTTCTGCTTTTTAAGACCGATCTCCTAAAATGATTATAGGCGTCAGAATGCCAGATGGTTTTGAAACTTTCCGATTCGAGTTGGCCCAATTTGTATTTAGCGTCTTTGTCAAAACAGCACGGCACCACTTTTCCGTCCCAGGTAATCACGCAGCCCTGCCACATGCGCCAGCATTGATTAAGCAATTTGTTTTTGATCTCGTATTTACCCGATTGATTCCTTTTATACCGCGAATATTGTTCTGTTTCCGGAATCAGATCGTTGCCGCTTTCAAAATCATAGATTTGTGCCGTTTTAATTTTTAATTCATCCACGCCCATTTCTTTGGCCAGTTTTTTAACGGCAGTTACCTGGTGTTCGTTTGGCTTAAATACTACGAACTGCCAAACGACATGTGGTGTCTTACTTTTCAAAACCTTTTTTTGTTTTAAGATCTCCCGGGTTCCTTCCATGACCTTGTTCAGTTGCCCGCCTATCCTGTATTGCTCGTATACTTCCTGAGTAATCCCGTCCACGGATATGATGAGTTTATCCAGCTTACTCAAAATTGTTTGCCTTGCATTTTCTTCTGTTAGGTAATGCGCATTGGTACTGGTAATGGTATATATATTGTGTGCATTGGCAAAAGAAACCATTTTTAAAAAATCGGGGTTCAGATACGGTTCCCCCTGGAAATAAAAAGTCAGACTGTGAAGATGCCCTTTTAACTGAAGTACAATGTTTTCAAACAACTTGTTTTTCAACATACCTGTGGGACGGGTAAATTCTCGTAATCCGCTCGGACATTGGGGGCATCTTAAATTGCAACTGGTGGTTGGTTCAATACTTACAAAAACAGGTAGTCCAAATTGTTTGGGTTTACCAATCAGGCGCGAATAATGAAATCCCACAAACAGCCTGATAAAGTTAAAGGATTTGGCCAGGCTCAGTTTTTTTAATATACCTATATAATAGTGTAACAAAACGCTTTTTAAAGTTATGATTTAATTAGATTCTGAAATAACTGTTTCTGAAATATTGTGATTACTTTTACAAAATTAAGCAATGGTAAAGCAAGTACTGCAAATACTTTCAATTATAAGTTTTGTCTTTTTATTTGAACGCTGCGCCCAGGTGGGTGTTTTAAATGGAGGCAAAAGAGATGTGATCCCCCCAAAACTGGTGGAATCACTTCCTGAAAATCAAAGCACCAATTTTAAAGAGCGGACTATACAACTAAAATTTGACGAATTCGTTCAAATCAAAGATCTGAGCAATCAATTAATAATTACTCCCAGACTTAAGAACACACCTGAAATAAGTGCAGAAGGTAAAAAAGTAATTATACATCTGGGCAAAGAAGAGTTGTTGCCAAACACAACTTACAGGTTTAGCTTTGGTAAAGCTATTGCCGACATGAATGAATCCAATTCCATTCCCAATTTTGAATATGTTTTCTCAACAGGCGCATCTATTGATACCCTGGAATTAAAAGGCAAGGTAAAAGACGCTTTTAATAATAAACCGGTTGGAACTGTTTTAGTTGCACTTTACCCATTAGCTTCCGCTAACGACAGCGCCGTTTACAAAAACGAACCCGCTTATTACACAAAAAGCAACGACAACGGTGAATTCCTCCTCAAATACCTTCCCGCAAAAACGTTTAAGGCTTTTTGTTTTACCGATAAGAACAAAAACAACCTCTACGACGGAGAAACTGAAAAAGTAGCCTTTTTGGATTCAAGTCTTTCACTTCAGTCAGATTCAACTGTTCACTTCATGCTTTTTCAGGAAGAAGCTTCCAAATCCTTCATCAAAAAAATTAATTCACCTTACTATGGTTTTACCCAACTACTCCTGAATAAAAAATCAAAGGTCAGGTTAGCAGCGCTGCATCAAAGGGACGCGGCGAATATCCACGAAATAAATGCAGGGATGCTTAAAGACACGGTGAACATCTATTATAAAAACATTAGCGACACTTTGGGATTGATTTTTCAAAACCAGAGCGCAAATAAAACAGATACTTTAAAAATTGCCCTCCCCAAAACAAATGCAGGCAAAAAAACGGTTAAGACCTCATACCGTTAACATCACTGGTAATAAACTCCCCTTTCGCACCAATATCTGCTATACCTTTTTAAACTGGATGGATACCAGCAAAACGGATCTTTCGAGAATCAAACTAAAAAGTAAGGAAGATTCATTGATAAGCACACAGCCTGTAAAAGGCCACTGGAGGAGCATTAACCGCTTTGAACTGGATGTAAAATTAAAAGAAGGGGTCAATTACGTTTTAAAAACAGATACAGCTGCCTTTTTTGACTTTGGACATTTTACAAGCGACAGCAGCATCTATAATTTTTCACCCCAAAACAAAACCGAATTCGGAAAACTGGTACTTAAACTCCTTTTTAACCTAAAACAAAATTACATTGTTCAGCTCATTAACGATCAGGAGGTCGTCGTAAAAGAACAATTTGTTTCTCTTTCACTTTCATCAAGTAACGCTGTAACACTTGATTTTACTGATGTTGTGCCGGGAATCTATTTCGCCAAAATTGTGTTTGATGATAACAAAAACAAAAAGTGGGACACGGGAGATTTAATTCGCAAACAACAACCCGAAAGAGTAATAATCAACAGTAAACAACTAAAAGTGCTATCGGATTGGGAAATTGAGGAAGAAATTATCATTAAAGACTAAAATAATCCATTTGTGTTTTTTTCGTCCTTTTTTGACAATTAAAACTTCCTTTTCGTCTTATAAAAAATACGATCCTCTGAAACACCAGTAAAATCAATATGCACAGAGGTAATAAAAAATTCAGGAAGTTTGAAAAAGCAATACTGTGAGAAAATTATGCCCGCTTAATTTACGCTATTAACAATTTCAACAAATTGATGTTGAAAAAATAATCACTTAATAATTAGATAACACTAAATAATTTATTTACTTCGTATCAACAAATCTCAAAAACAAGAAACCATGGCAAAAAAAGCAGCAAAAAAAGCAGCTCCTAAAAAAGCAGCTAAAAAAGCAACAAAAAAAGCAGCTCCTAAAAAAGCAGCAAAAAAAGCTACTAAAAAAGCAGCTAAGAAAAAGTAATAAAAGCCCCGCAAAAGCGGGGTTTTTTATTGACAATAAAATCCCCGCGCAAGTGGGGTTTTTTATTTTCACCTCTTTCTCTTTCCCAAACAGGCACTGTGGTGATAATGCGTCTGAATTGTTTAATCGTTATT
>CAZMHW010000394.1:0-4150 GCA_964566105.1 uncultured Akkermansia sp. | reverse complement strand
TTTGTTTGGATCAATCTGCAGTTCAATGGTGATAATGCTTTTCATTTGCGCGTCGCGGTTTTGTTCAATCACAAAGACTTTTTTATGGGACTTAATAAAATCCTCTACCGTTTTATTAAAAGGGAAAGATTTAATACGCAAAGCATCTACCAGTATTCCCTGTTCTTTCAGCTGATCCATCGCTTCCTGAACGGAATAGGTAGAGGTGCCAAAAAACACAAGTCCGTATTCCGCGAAGTTTTTATCCTGGTACAACTCCGGCGTTGGCACCATGTTCTTAGCGGTTTCCCACTTCTTCATCAAACGGTCCATATTTTTTTTGTACGCGTTTCCATCTTCTGTGTACACCGCGTATTCATCGCGTGAGGTTCCGCGTGTGAAATAAGATCCTTTTGTAGGATGTGTTCCGGGATAAGTCCTGTAAGGAATTCCATCGTTATCCACATCACGGTAACGGCCAAAGCGTTCAATCTTTTCAAGATCAGAGGCGGTTAACACTTTGCCGCGTTTGTATTCGCGTTTATCATCCCATTGCAAAGGTGCAGACACATGGTCGTTCATACCCAGATCAAGGTCCGTCATCAGAATAACCGGTGTTTGTAATTCTTCTGCCAGATCAAACGCCTCTGCGGTCATATCAAAACACTCCTTAGGACTGGAAGGGAATAACAAAATATGTTTGGTATCTCCGTGCGAGGCGTAAGCGGCTTCCAGTACATCGGATTGTTGAGTACGAGTAGGCATACCTGTAGAAGGACCAGTACGTTGCACATCAATTAACACAGCAGGGATCTCGGCAAAATAAGCCAGACCTAAAAATTCATTCATCAAAGAAACTCCGGGACCACTGGTAGCAGTAAACGAGCGGGATCCGTTCCATCCTGCGCCAATTACCATTCCAATCGCGGCAAGTTCGTCTTCCGCCTGCACAATGGCCACATTGTTTTTCCCGGTTTCCTTATCCACCCTGAATTGCTCGGAATAACTCATAAAAGCTTCCACCACAGAAGTGGAAGGTGTAATTGGGTACCAGGCAGCCACTGTAGCGCCGGCATAAACCGCGCCCAGGCCACAAGCCGAATTACCATCCATCATGATCGCATCTTTCACAAGGTCACGGCGCTCCACACGGATATCTAAAGGATATTTGTAATTGTTACGGATATAATCCCCACCCAGTTTTAAAGCTTGTACGTTGGCGGGAATTAATTTTTCTTTTCCTTTAAATTGTTCAGCCAGCAATTTTTGTAACTCAATAAATTCAATTTCAAATAATGCCGCGAGCGCGCCTACATAAATAATATTTTTGAATAGCTGGCGTTGACGCGCGTCAGTGTAAGTAGCATTACACATATCCATTAACGGAATTCCTATGTAATGAATGTCGTTTCTGCGAAATTCATCCGCCAATCGTTTTGAACTGTCGTATAACAAGTAACCGCCTGGTTTTACAGAGGCTACGTCGGCTTTCATACTCTGCGGATTCACTGCCACCAGAAAATCAATTCCCTCTTTTCGTCCCAGGTAACCTTTTTCACTCACCCGTACTTCGTACCAGGTAGGCAGGCCCTGAATATTGGAAGGGAAAATATTTTTAGGCGTTACCGGGATTCCCATTCTGAAAATGGCTTTCGTAAATAAGTAGTTAGCGCTAGCTGAACCTGTTCCGTTCACATTGGCAAACCGAACGACAAAATTATTGACACCTGCACTTGATTTCATACTGCTTTGTCCTTGTGTTGTATTAGTATTTAACGGCATTCTTTCCTCCGGCTTTACTTATGTTATAGAAAAATTTCTGCATATCCCAGGCTGATGTCGGGCATCGCTCCGCGCACAATCCACAGTGCAGACAAACGTTTTCATCTTTTACCATCACCCGTTTGGTTGGTAAGGTTCCGGAGACATATAATTCCTGACTCAGCACGAGCGAAGGTGCTTTTAATTTGGTACGCAGATCGCTTTCCTGCTCTTCGTTCTCCACAAAGGTGATACAGGAAGTTGGACATACATCCATACAGGCATCACACTCAATACACTTGGTTTCGGTAAATACGGTCTGAACATCACAGTTCAAACAGCGTTCTGCTTCATTACACGCAGTTTTCAGATCGAACCCTAATTCTACTTCCTTCTTAATATTTTTAAGGGTGAGTTTTTTGTCGGCCTGTGGTACCGCATAACGGGAATCGTTTGTAACAATGGAATCGTAACTCCATTCGTGGATTCCCATTTTCTGACTCACCAGGTTTACATAAGGAGACGGACGATCGTTGGCAAGATCTTTTGCCTTACACATTAAGTCCATAGAGATGGCGGCCTGATGACCATGCGCAACGGCAGTGATCACATTTTTAGGTCCCCACGCGGCGTCTCCGCCAAAAAATACTTTGGGGTTAGTAGACACAAATGTTTTCTGATCTACCTTTGGCATATTCCATTCGTCGAACTCAATGCCAAGATCGCGCTCAATCCATTCAAAACTATTTTCCTGACCAATCGCGATTAACACATCGTCCGCTTCCACAAACACGTCCGCTTCACCGGTTGGTACTAATTTCCTTTTTCCATTCTCATACACCGCTTTCACTTTTTCAAAGGTCATACCTTTTAAAGTGCCGTTCTCCACCACAAACGTTTTAGGAACATGGTTATCCATAATTGGAATGTCCTCGTGTTGCGCGTCTTCTTTTTCCCATGGGGAGGCTTTCATTTCTGAAAAAGGACTGCGCACCAGAACTTTCACGTTCTCGCCGCCCAGACGGCGGGCTGTACGACAGCAGTCCATAGCGGTATTACCACCACCCAGCACAATTACATTTTTTCCAATCTTATGTGTATGTTCAAAGGCTACGGAACTCAGCCAGTTAATTCCAATGTGAATATTGGCGGCCGCTTCCTGACGCCCCGGAAGCTGAAGATCTTTTCCACGGGGAGCACCCGTTCCAACAAACACAGCGTCGTAGTTTTTTGCAAGGAGTTCTTTTAAACTCTTTACGTAATGATTAAAATGCGTATGAATTCCCAGGTCGAGAATATAATTAACCTCTTCATTTAATACTGTTTCGGGCAAACGGAAAGCGGGAATCTGGCTTCTCATAAACCCCCCGCCCAGCTTTTGTTCATCGTAAAGATGAATTTCGTAGCCTTCGGGAGCAAGGTCGCGGGCCACAGTAAGTGAGGCAGGGCCGGCTCCGATCAGCGCCACTTTTTTACCATTTGGAGTAAAAGGGCCCTGAGGCATCATTTTTTTTACATCGTCCTTATTATCTGCGGCCACCCGTTTTAAACGGCAAATGGCCACCGGCTCTTCATCTTTCAGGCGACCCCGGCGGCAAGCCGGTTCACATGGCCGGTCGCAGGTACGACCCAAAACTCCGGGAAACACATTGGAGTCCCAGTTGATCATATAAGCTTCCGAAAATCTGCCTTCGGCAATTAAACGGATGTACTGAGGTACAGGAGTGTGTGCAGGGCAGGCATACTGGCAATCTACAACTTTGTGAAAGTACTCAGGATCTTTGATATCAGTTGGTTTCAAATTCTAATTGGTTTTAGATATTCTTAAATAACGACTAAAAGGACGGGTGAATGCACCCAAAAATAGCATATTTTTATCAAAAACAAGCATTCGCGGGCATCTTATTTTACGGGATGCCAAAAGCCTCTGACAGGCGCGCAGTCAGACCAAAAGCGCGCCACACAGCTGATTTAAATCATGTGCATTCAGACAGCAAAGCAGGATCGTTTTTTGCTCCGGCTTCTTTAAAAAAGCCTTTTTTAGGCTTCCACCCTTAACACCCTGTTTCGCTTTAATAAGATAAAAAAAGGCTTTCATCTAAAATTCGGGCGCTTCTGTCTTATTCCGGAATATTTTTTAGGGGCAGGCAGACAAAATCCCGTCTTAGTAGAGAAAGGCACAGGGAAAGTGTTTTTTGAATTTTAGAAAAGAAATTAAAAACAAAGGACATGAAAAATTCATTAGTTACGTACCTCTTAGGTTTTTTCTTTTTGATTACCTGTTGCAAATCCATTGCAGCTATTCGCCCCGGAATTGACACCAATTCATGCCTGGAAATTGACGGCCTCATTCAAAACGCAACAATTGACAACAAAAATAACTGCACGGTTGAATTGTTACGTGCCAACA
>CAZMHW010000393.1:541-4162 GCA_964566105.1 uncultured Akkermansia sp. | reverse complement strand
CCAGGTCAATGACAATTCGTAAGCTCCACGAGTTTTTGACACGCCTCTCAGGGAGGATACATTAAAATCGTAAGCCATTTTAAAAATGTAGTTATCTTTTTTTAAGCCCACATAAATAATACTGGCATCATTCACACGAAAAGTATATCCTGCAAGAGCATAAAACTTTTCACCCTTAAAATAATACCCAGCATCCAAAGCATACGTTTGCTGAATAATTTTTGCCTGACTATAAATAAGGACTTTAGGGATCACATAAAGGATTTCACTCACGTTTACACGCACACCGGCATGGAGGTAATAACGCCTCGGTAAACGGTTGTTATCTCCTACAAAACTTTCTTTAGGTTTGGTTAAATTAAAGGCGCTAAAACCCACAAACGGATTTATTCGCGTTTGCTGTTTACCGTAATAATAAAGAGCGCCAAAATTCACGGCTTCCTGAAACTGAACGTTCCCGCTAAAATTTTCTCCATTGGAGGCTGACTTATCAAAAGAGCCGCCATTACTGGTAGTCCATTGGGCATCGAATGACAACAACTGATACTCTATCCGTTTTTGGGTAAAACCCAATTGCAATCCTAATGAAAGATTATGGAATCTCTCTTTGTCAATAGGTACCGCATAAGCAGCAGAACCTAACAATTGCAGCACGTTGTAATTACCTGCACCCGCGCGCATGTTGGTAATCTGTCCTCCAAATCCCCATTTCCCCTTAGGCACATCAAAACTGGCCAATGCAGTTGTAAAAGGTTTGTAAGCAAGTACATTCCATTGATTTCTGAATTGAATATGTGCCCGCATCTTGGTTTCAATTAAACCTGTCATGGCTGGATTTAAAAATAAGGGCGCTGCATCGTACATACTCAAATGAAAATCCTGGGCTTTCCCAAAAGAAAAAGTCAGAATTAAAACTAGCGTTATGTACTTTTTTAGTTTTTTCATTTAGCGTATCAGAGTCACGTCACCGTTCTTTTTAACCTGTCTGTTATTATACATATCAGCCACCAATGTCCATATATAAACCCCTGCCGGTTGCTCTACTCCATTTTTAGTTCCATCCCAGCCTATTGTTTGATCACTCGTTTCCCAAACCAACTCGCCCCAATTATTATAAACCCGGAAAACCATGTTTTCAAAAGGTCCGCCTTTCACAAAGAGTAAATCATTCACTCCATCTTTATTCGGCGTAAATCCTCCTGGCACCTGAGGTAATAAGGTCACATCAATATTTTTCCGGAGTGTATCTTTACAACCCGCCAAATCCGTAACCGTTAGTTTAATGCTAAAAATTCCCGCTTTCTGATAGGTGTGAACGGGAGCCTGGTCTGTAGAAGCGCCATCATCTCCAAACTCCCAGAACCACTGCGCGATATTGCCCACAGGGGTCGTAAAATCAGAAAAATAAACCGGTTCCTGAACCACCGAAGGATTGTTGGTTAAACCAAATTCAGCTTTTGGTTTTGAAAATACATCCACGTATTCACGGTGAGGATCAGACACGCAGCCTAAACTTGGTGACAGTCCAGCAGGAGTCGCTGTAACAGTTAAAAAAGCAGAGAAACGTTCCGGCGTTCCGTAAGCATGACTTACAGTAGTCGTTGGTACCCCGGTAATTAACGGCGGTACATTAAAAGCGATACTGTCGCCAAATTCCCATTTCCAGCGGTTAATAGGATCAGAACCCGGAGGGGCAATCGATCTGTTGGTAAAGGTTACCGGAAAGCCCTGGCAGGCAGGTGATATCTTAAAATCAGCAATAGGTAAAGGTTTAATCTTAATAACAGTATCCCAAACATCCGGACAATTTACATTAAGCAAACTCACACCTGTTACAGTAAGAGTAACCACATACTGTTGAGCAACCGTATAGGTTTTAATTGGATTAGGTGAAGACGATCCTCCCGTGGCAGAGTTATCGCCAAAATCCCAATTCCATTTTAAAAAGCCTGTGCCATTGTCCTTCGAGGCATCCTGAAATAAAACAGGGGAATTTAAACAGCGTTTGGGTGAAAATGTAAACCTTGCTTTTGGCGATGGCACAAAAGATGCCGTAAATGCCGCTGAACTGGCAGGACACTGTTGATTGTTTGTAGAGGTGAGTGTGAGTATTACAAATCCATTGTCAATATCCGCCTGACTCGGAATATAAAAACTGTTCAAAAAATTAGCACTTGGTGTAAAGGTACCCGGACTGGTAGTATTACTACTGGTACTCCATATTCCGGTACTCGTATAACCAGTTACTGTACCAGTCAGCGCTATTTGCGCATTCTTACACACAGGCGTAAAACTGTCGTTTACTTTCACAACCGGCGCATCCAAAATAGCTACACGCATTGAATCCAGTACCGATGGACAAATACCTCCGGCGCTTTCCAAAATAAATGTCAGGTAGCCAAGAGTATCCAGAGAACTTAAACTATAGGTTACATTTACCGGTGAGTTTTGGATTTGAAGACTGGAATAAGCACCGTGTGAATTACTTGAATACCAGGATCCCTGGGGCGCACCATTAACAGTTCCACTTAACGCCACGGTAAGCGCACCTGCGCACACAGTAAAATCGGAAGGTAAAGTAAGTGTGGGTTTCGGAATCACGTTCACCTGCATGGTAGCGCTTTCGGCAGCGCAAATACCGTTGTTGGTAGAACTTAAGGTGAGAGTAATTCCAGACTGACTCAGATCATTAGGACTTAAAATATACGTAGCTGTTGGGGATGTATTGGTTAAGGTATAAGCGCCGGTTCCACCTTGCCAGATTCCTGTAGTGGTCACACCGTTGATGTTCCCATTCAAAGCAATGGTCGAGGAATTGGTACATACAACCGTGTTATTCGGCACAATTGTTACGACAGGAGGATTAATAAATCCAACAGTTAAACTGTTTACTGTATTCGGACAACCTGGCAATGGCGCCTGACTGCTTAAATTTAAAGTAATGGTATTTGCGGCCATATCCGCAGGCGAAGGTGTATAGGTGCTTATGAGTCCTGGCACTCCAAAAATCCCTCCATTGCCTCCACTCCACTGACCACTCACTGCATTAGTAACCGTGCCGCTTAATGCTACAGGTAGTATGTTGTTTTTACACATAATAGTGCCGTTGCTCACAAACACCCTTGGCCGTTGGTTGATGACTAGTTTAACCGAGTCCGTCACACTTCTGCAGCTTCCGGTGGAAGAAAGATAAAGTGTAATCGTTTTAGTAGGTGTTGTAGAAGTTGTATCGTTGGTAGACACAGTGTAAATCGTAGAAATGGTATTTAAGGAGGAAGTATACACAGGTGAAAAGGTTCCTGTTCCCCCACCATTTATGGTAACTGTACCTGACGTATAACTCGTACCCCAAACCCCGGTTATATCTGCTCCCGAAACAGTTCCTGTAACTGCGACCGTACCCGCCTGACCACTACATATAGGTGTTAGCGTTTGTGTTTTGGTAACTGTTTTTCTCAGGAAAGAGGACATGTAATGAAACAAACCACCGGAAAAAAAATCTCCGTCAAACACACCTAATGCAAATACATCCGTATTATTTCCTATCGTGTACGAACCTACCGGCAAAACAAGTGTAGAAGTATTGATCTGTGCACCATAATACGGCCCTCCGGGGAGAGA
>CAZMHW010000393.1:0-531 GCA_964566105.1 uncultured Akkermansia sp. | reverse complement strand
GCCAGGTACAATTGTAAACGCAGAGGATGGCACTAATCCCGTTGACCCGTTTAGAGTGAACGTACTTTGTGACCCATTTTTACATAAAATATTTAGTGCAAATTTCTGAGGAGTGTTTCTTGAGAAAGCAACTAAATTAGAACCCGCGCAAGTCAAAGGGGGTAACAGGGCAGCTCCTAATTCGCAACCTAAACCACTTACATGATATACATACACATTTTTATCGGCATGCACATATGTCAAAGATTGTCGTAATGTATCCACATAAGTGTCTCCTTTATTGAGCATGGCTGTAATCGGAGTCCCTCCGTCATTGATCGTAAGCTGGGTAAAGTTCTCGGTTGCTACAATAAAAGCAGACTCTTTCATACCAGGATGATTCACTCCTAACTGATTGGTACGGTAAAGTTGCCCCATATTTATAATGTAATCCTTGCCTACTATATCAACTGGAACAATCTGATCTCCTATCAGATCGTAACATCCAACATTATTCCAACTTGGATAACCTGGCTCTGGAGTTGGTGAATA
>CAZMHW010000392.1:0-4179 GCA_964566105.1 uncultured Akkermansia sp. | reverse complement strand
GAATACTTCTTCTTTGTTGAATAACAGGGCGCCATGCTCTCCTTTTTTAATAACGAGCACTTGTGGACCCATTTGTAATATTTTCTGGGCTGCTTTTACCAGGGAGTATTCGCCGGAAAGTTGGCGGGCTTCTGCGTCGTTTACGGTTAAAACGTCTACCTGCGCGATTACTTTTTTAAGATCTTCAAGGGCAATGTCCATCCAGAAATTCATGGTATCAAGTACAATTAATTTCGGACGGGTTTTCATTTGTTGGATCACGCTTAGCTGCACGGCAGGAGCGAGGTTACCCAACATTAAAAATTCAGATTCTCTGGCAGATTCAGGTACTACCGGTTTAAAATCGGCAAGAACGTTGAGTTCTGTAATAAGTGTATCACGGGTGTTGAGGTCGTTGTGGTATTTTCCACTCCAGAAAAAAGATTTTTCACCCTTTTTAATTTCCAGTCCGTCGAGGTTAACTCCTTCGTTTTTAAGGGTATTGAGAAATGTTTGAGGGAAATCGTCGCCAATAACCGAAACAAGGTGAATGTGTTTTGTAAAATAAGCAGATGCCAAAGCAATGTAAGAGGCGGCTCCGCCAACTATTTTATCTGTTTTTCCAAAGGGTGTTTCGATGGCATCAAAGGCCACTGTACCTACAACTAATAGACTCATTTATTTTTTTTTAATTTTTTCGTAAAGATATTGTTTATTTCATAAAAGTGATGTAAATTTGCAACCCTAATCAGGAAAATTACTTTGTTTTCGGAGTAATCGGAGCGGTTAGATAACCAGATAAATTCCTTCTTAGCTCAGTTGGTTAGAGCACATGACTGTTAATCATGGGGTCCCTGGTTCGAGCCCAGGAGAGGGAGCAACACCGAAGTAGATTAAAAATCACTTCGGTGTTTTTTTTTTGGACCTGGGCGAGAAGTTCATCCTGAGCGAGCTTTAGTGAGTAGGATGAAGCCCGGTTCACAGACAGAACCGTTCAGGCACAGATATACACCTGAAACAGTTGTTTTTTAATTAATAACAGGTGTTACAGTTTTTGCAATTGAAGGAATAAATGAGTTAGCGGTTCAATGTCACATGTCCTGTATATGTTTTTTGTTGCAGACTATTTGTTGTGAGTGTAATTTTCCAGATATAGATGTCGTTTTTACAGGCTTCGTTTTTATAGAAACCATCCCAACCTTTGGTGAAATCGTTACTTGAAAAAATCTGAGTACCCCAGCGGTTAAAAATGAGTAATTCGTATTTTTTTATGCCGGTACCTTTTGGTAAGAAGCTGTCGTTTTTTCCGTCCTCGTTCGGTGAAAATGCATCGGGTACATAGAGATTAAAGTCGTCCTGAACACTGAGTACTTTTGAGCTGGTGTCAGAGCAGCCGAAACGATCTTTTACAACAAGCGTTACCCAATAGTCACCGGGCGCTGCATACGTGTACCTTGGATTCTGCTCGGAGGAGTGCGGTTGTTCTTTGCCAATAAAATACCAGTCCCATTGTTTTATAGAATTGCCTGTGGACTCGTCTTTAAAAGTGACGGATTCATCCATTGTAAACACAGGCATTTCAGGAGTATAACTGAAACGTGCTACAGGTTTCGGGTACACTTCCACCGTTTTTGTAGCGCTGTTATAACAACCGTGTTGATCGACGATGGTAGCGCTCAGCGAATAAGTACCGGCTTTGTTGTAACATTTATAGAGTTTGTTGTCTTTGCTTTCGGATTTTATCCCGTCCAGTATCCAGTTTACAAGCGTGTTGCTGGCAGCGCTTTGCAAACTAAATGTACTGCACCAAACTTCGCAGCCATTGCCGCTTGAAAAAATACCCAGGGAGGGAAGCGCGAAAAAAGTAACATCCACCGAAGAAGTGTTTACGCAGTTGGCAGCGTTTTTTACAGTGAGTGTGTAAATGCCATTCAGAAGCGTAGTGTTTCCTGAGAGGTTTGCGGTAGGAGAGGATATGGAGAAATTGTTTGGTCCCTGCCAAATGTAGCTTAAACCAATTAACTCAGGTGTAGATAGAGAGATGGGAGTCTGGAGACAAGCTGGTCCTGTTGAAAGGATTAACGGTTTGGCAGGTACCGGGTTTACAGAAACACTGGCATAGCCGGTAGCACTACAGGAGCCACCATTCGCCGCGCGAACGGTATAGGTACCAGCCATGTGTGTTTGCGCCGCATTAAATAGTGGGTTTTGGAAAGTGGATGAGAAATTACCAGGACCAGTCCAATTGTAAGAAGTACCGCCTGAAGCGGATAATTGGAAACTGAAACCTTCACAGGCATTCGCATTCTGAGTACTAATAGTTGGAACAGGTGTAATAAGAACCGATGTAGTGAGAGTAGTCGTGCAGTAAAGTGTTGCGGAATTAGCAGGGGATATAGAATAACTGCCAATAGCGGCGTTAACAAGGGTGTAGACGCCATGTGCATTTATGGAAGTAGTAACGAGTGTAGGATTTTGAATGCTGCTGCTAAAACTGTTTGGTCCTGTCCAGGAGTAGGTGTGTGCCCCTGATGCATTAAGCACGAGTGTCTGCCCCTGACAGAGGGGGGAATTATTTGACAGAATTGCCGGTGTAAAATTGGCGACGAACAGAGTGGTAGTAGCTTGCGCTGTGCAAACTCCTGTACTAACCAACACCGTATAAACTCCGGAAGAAGACGTGTTCACGTTGTTGATGGATGGATTGGGCGACGAACTGTTGAACCCGTTCGGTCCTGACCAGGCGTAACTGAGGGCTGTGGAAGT
The DNA here is from genome assembly GCA_964566105.1 of uncultured Akkermansia sp. Taxonomy (GTDB): domain Bacteria; phylum Bacteroidota; class Bacteroidia; order B-17B0; family Aurantibacillaceae; genus Aurantibacillus. Next base: position 1,434 of record CAZMHW010000392.1, on the reverse strand, counting down.
GGCACTGAGAGCTGCGGTACTACCTTTGCAGTAGGGACCACCATTGTTTGCAGTAACGGATAGGGAAATTGTTCCGTTAACAGCATAAGTGCCTGTAGTAACACAATTATTGAGAACGTCGCGGAGTTGCACCGTGATAAGGGTTGCAGGAGAAGTAACAGTGATGGTTTGTGCGGAAGACGTAAAACTGTTCATAGTCCAGAGGTAATTTAAAGGAGCGGTCGTGTAATTGGAAGTGACGTTCAAAACAACCGAGGGCGTACTGCAACTCAGACTAGTTGTTCCGGTGAGATTAATAAGGGTATAGGTTGGCAAGGGTGGTACGGGGTTGATGGTGATCACAGTGGTGGCGGAACAATTACCAGCCGCGTTTATTGTTGCGGTGAAAGTGCCGGGATTTATGCCACCGCTTAGCGTTGTTTGAGAAGTGCTGAGAATGCCATTTGGAATAGATGGTGTCCAATTGACGGTGTAGTTTGGTGTTGCCGGGGAAGGTGAGAAACTTAAACCCAGATTAAAGGCGTTGAGTGTGTTACTGCAAGTGGCTTGTGTGAAGGTGGGTGATAAAGCCGGTTGTGCAAAAACGCTCACGGTGCTGACAGCGGAAGCTGTTTGCACCACATTAAACACATTCGTACCTGTGATAAAAACAGTGTAACTACTTGTTACGCTGGGTGTCACCACGAAGTTTCCGTTGGTATTGGTTGTTGCACCGGGTAAGATGGAGTAGGTGGTATTGGTAAAACCGTTGGTGTTGGGCATGCTGATGGTGGCACTGGCACCACTACAGATAGCGTAATTCTGCAGTCCTATGCCAACGTAACAAGGAGTAGAAGTGATGCTGCAACTAACAGTGTTGATGGCGGAGTAGGTACCCACAAAACTATTGCCCGAGACATAAAGTAATTTGTTGTTTTTATCAAGTTTGAGATCAAAAACGTAGTTGTTATTAACCCCGGCATTGAGTGAAATAGCAGTCAACACGCTAAAGGCACTGCCACTGAAATGATAACTCAGAATGGAGCCGTTTCCTCCCAGGTAAACATTGTCACAATCGTCTACCGCGATTCCCCCTTGCCGCAAGACCGTGAGTGTGGTAATTGTGGTGGATCCTAAAAGGCTTCCGGTTGTTTTGTTGTAGGCAGCGAGATTTCGTCCATCGTAATAAAACAGATAATTGGCATTTACCGCGAGAGAGTTAAATCCGTTGGAGCCGGAACCAGAGTAGCCTACATATCCGTTTTTATTACCGGCTTCAGATAAAGACGTAAAGGTGCTTGGCTGAGTCCAGGTATTCCCATTGAAGGTTGAATTTATCGCGCAGATTTTATTGTTTAAACTGGTGCTGATGGAAGAAGCGTAGTTAACAAAAATAGTTCCGGCGTCGTCAATTGCATGCGATACAACATCCTGATTGCCGGTAAGTATGCTCGG
>CAZMHW010000391.1:0-4198 GCA_964566105.1 uncultured Akkermansia sp. | reverse complement strand
CCCTCACTCAGGGTGTAACGCGAAACGCTTGACTCTGTGCTTGGCGTTTTGTTTTCCAAAACAATATTTTTGCGTTCAAAAGCGGTTTGTTTTTCCAGTGCTGCAAGGCCCTCCGGACTCTTCATTTTTAAAGTAATGTCCTTTAGTTTACGAATACGTTCCTGTGCCAGTCTGATCTGTTCCTCACGGCTAATGGCATCCTGAGAGGTTGTTGAATTTTCTGCAACCTGACTCACCGGAGTTTTAACTTCTTCATCCTTAATGGTGTTAAAAGTAAACTCGACAATTGGCAGATTAGTTTCGCTTTCCACCACACTGTTTGTATCCTCTGCCGAAGTAGTAGACGGTTTAATTTCCTTAATAGGTCCATCTACCTGGTGCATTGGCGAAATAACAGACTCAGGAGTTTGTTCTGTTTTTGTAAATACAAATGGTTCACTTTTTTGAATCTCATCAATAATACTGGTTTGTTTTACTTCCTGACTTGGCGTCTCAGGAGCCTTTTCTTCCAAGTTTACAATTTTACGTTCTTTGAACATTGGCGCTTCAAAACCGGTATTGTTTTTTGATTTAAAACCTGTTGCAATAATTGTTACGCTTACATTATCACCCAAAGAAGCATCGGTGCCGTAGCCTGTGATCAATTCAGCGGTTCCACCTGCAGCTTCCTGAATGAAATCCGTAATATCCCCAAACTCATCCATATCAATGTCATCACTTCCGCTCATGATATTTAAAAGTACGTGACGAGCGCCACTGATGTCGTTATCATTTAATAAAGGAGAATTTAAAGCTTGTTCAACAGCTTTGATAGCACGCTTTTCACCGCTAGCTACCGCCGAACCCATAATAGCGACTCCACTTTCTTTCATAACGGTCTTAACGTCATTAAAGTCTACGTTGATATGCATGTGTAAACTGATAATCTCGGCTATACTTTTTGCCGCACCGGTTAACACGTCATCTGCGTGTTCAAAGGCTTCACTCATTTTAAGATTACCATAGATTTCGCGTAATTTATCGTTACCGATAACCAAGAGGGTATCTACATATTTTTTCATTTCCTCTAAACCCGCTTCGGCCTGAGCACGACGTTTTTTCCCTTCAAACGTAAAAGGAATAGTTACAATCCCTACAGTAAGTATCCCTAACTCACGGGCGATGCTTGCAATCACCGGAGCAGCACCGGTACCTGTACCACCACCTAAACCGGCTGTGATAAACACCATTTGGGTATCTTCTGTGAGGTAACTCTTTATCTGATCTATTGATTCCAAAGCTGCATCACGACCTACGTCCGGAATAGAGCCTGCGCCCAATCCTTTAGTAGATTTTTCTCCTAACTGGATTCTATTTTTTACAGGACTTTTTTCCAAAGCCTGTTTGTCGGTATTGCATACTGTGAAATCCACACCTTTAATCCCTAAGCGGAACATGTGGTTAACGGCATTGCTTCCGCCGCCGCCTACACCAATCACTTTAATGATTGATTTTTCTTCCTGTGGTAATTCAAATTGCATCATGGTCTTCGTATTAATTATTGTTTATTATTTATTTCAGGTTCGCTCTTGTTTCTAACGTTTTTTTTAGTCCGGTCCGGATTTTATTCAATATCATCACTCATCCAATCCTTTGTTCTATCTATTAAAGTGGTAAAAAAACTTCCGATCTTCTTTTGTGAATGGCCAACCACTTTTTTACTTTCTTTTTTCTTTTGTGCAACCTCTTCCACTTCTACCTCTACCTCTTGCTTGGTTTGATTCACACCGCGTTTTGAATCACGCTCGTATTTCTCAATTCCCTTCATTACCAATCCAACACCGGTCGCATACAATGGATTTTTTAACTCGTCATCATTACCAGCCAAATGCTCATTAGGAGTTCCGATCCGGCAATCCATGCCTGTTGTTAACATTACCAACTGCGGTAAATGTTTTAACAAAGAACCTCCACCGGTTACTACAATTCCTGCGGCTAGTTTACGCTCGTAACCACTGCTTTTTATTTCAAACAATACAAACTCCAGAATTTCTTCCATACGAGCCTGAATAATTTGTGCTAAAAATTTTACAGAAATTTCTTTATGCGGACGTCCACGCAGACCAGGAATAGAAATGATTTCATTTTCCTGATTTTCTTGTGACAAGGCCGAACCAAATTTCACTTTCAATTGTTCCGCTTGAGTTCTGATAATTCCGCAACCTTCTTTAATATCGTCAGTAATGATATTACCACCGAAAGGAATTACTGCAGTGTGACGAATTATTCCATCATAAAATATTGCAACGTCTGTAGTTCCGCCGCCAATATCCACCAAAACCACACCCGCTTCTTTTTCTTCATCGCTCAGCACCGCGTCCGCGCTTGCCAGAGGCTCCAAATGAAGATCAACCGTTTGAAGTCCTGCCCGGTCAACACATTTAAAAATATTTTTTACAGCACTTACCTGACCTGTAATGATGTGAAAATTTCCTTCCAAACGAATCCCGGCGTGACCGATCGGATTCTTGATTCCTGATTCACTGTCGATGATGTATTCCTGAGGAATCACATGAATGATCTCTTCACCCGGACTCATCACCAAACGGTGCATGTTGTCGATCAGATTATCAATATCTTTCTGATTAACCTCGTCGTCCAGACTTTGACGGGTGATCATGCCTCTGTGTTGCATACTTTTAATATGCTGTCCGGCAATTCCCACAATAACCTCACCAATATCTACATTTGCTTTATCGGCTGCAATAGTCACGGCTGCTTTAATAGAAGCTACCGTTTGCTCAATATTTACCACTACACCACGGTTTACACCCAGTGATTCGGCTTTTCCAATTCCAAGAATTTCAACCTTCCCAAACTCATTTCTGCGTCCCACAATGGCAGCAATTTTAGTAGTTCCAAGATCTAAGCCTACTACCAGTTCTGAGGCTAAATTAGGATTGTTTTGGTTTGTTTTCTTTTCCATACTTTTTATATTGTGATGCAATCTTTGCTCTGCTTTATTACTATTTTTTGGTGCAAACCACCAGGTTTTTATATTTTAAATTGATAGTTGAGTATTTCGTCCAGCTATCTGACTTATTTAAACCTTCCTTATAAAATAATTTCAGTTTATTAAATTTTTCGGCGATGTTGTTTGCGTCACCGAAAACAATTTTATGATTACCAATTGCAGGAAAGAGTTCCAACTCCCTGTCCTTATTGACATAGATCTGATGAATGAGCTTTGACAAACTTGTATCCCGGTTTATGTAGTCAGACACATCGTAAATATCATCCAGCAGACTTACCTCTTTAAACAATTTATTATTACTGATCTGATTCACAGAAAACTCGTAACGTCTTGCAAAAGGTTCAAAAATTTCACCATTTGCAATGATCACCCGTGCCGAGTAGTTTTCACTTAATGGCATAAGTTTGCTTTGAGAATCGATGTAATAACTTTCGCCGCTTTTATTAATGATCCTTAGCACCGGTGTTCTCTGAAGGATTTCCACCTTAATTTCCCCATTCAAATCAGCGGAAACTTCGGCATTTTCAATAGCGGGGTGAGAATTCAGAGCCTTTTCAAGTTCCGGAATATTAATACTCCTGTAACGGCTATCTAACAATGAATCACCCCGTTGATTAAAAAACTCCTTTACATCCGTCTCACTCAAAAACATGTTCTCGTCGTTGTTATGAATATTAATATTCAAACTTTTGGCAACGATGTTTTTTTCGCTTTTCGAGACAAAACCCAATGAGCTTGTAAGACCTGCAATTGCAATAATCCAAAGAACGCTAACAAAAACTTTTCTATAATTTATTTTTTTCAATTTCCTAAAGTCTTTTCAATTGGTTCAATCAGGGAATCTATGTCCCCCGCTCCCATTGTAACCAGCACTTCCTTTTTATTTAACCTGATCTCCTCTAATACCTGCACCTTGGTCATTAGTTTTTTATCCTTCAACTTCATTTTACCGAGTAACCACTGGGAGGTGATGCCTTCAATCGGTTTTTCGCGGGCAGGATAGATGTCCAGCAAAATACACTCATCCAGCAAATCCAGACTTTCGGCAAACGCGTCGGCAAAATCACGGGTTCTGCTAAACAAATGCGGTTGAAAAATTCCCGTAATTTTTTTGTCGGGATATAATTTTTTAACCGAGCCAATTGTTGCCTTTAACTCTTCAGGATGATGCGCGTAGTCATCAAT
>CAZMHW010000390.1:0-4200 GCA_964566105.1 uncultured Akkermansia sp. | reverse complement strand
CCTAATTTCTTCGCCCGCTTTCCAGCGCGTACTTAAGACTTTGTTGAATTGCCAGCGTTTTACAAACTCTGGTTCAGTGAGCACGGCAAAAATATTCCTGGGAGAGCTTTGAATACTGAGGGAAGCGCGGTGGATAGACATGGTATGATTCTTCTGATCTGGTTTCTGTTTGTGTGCGTTTTATTCCACTCTCCAAAGGTAGTTTTATTTTTTTAGTCAATTCCCTATCTTTAGTCCGCATGGCAAAACAATACAATATCTGGTGGGGGCCACCTAAAAAATTTTCGACGCGTTTTGAAGAACGTAAGATCAGCTGGCTGGAATTATTTTACGACCTTGTGTATGTGGTGGTGATTTCGAAAGTAACGCATCAGCTGGCTCAGAATCACACGTGGACGGGTATTGCAGATTATGCCTATTTGTTCGCGATGGTATTCTGGGGCTGGTACAATGGCAGTCAGTATCACGATCTGCACGGGTCTCCCGGCATCCGCACCCGCTTCATGACGCTCTGGCAAATGGTAGCTGTGGGTGCTTTGGCAGTTATGCTGGATGGTTCGGGAGAGCATTTAATTTCAAGAGCCACGTTAGGTATTTTGGTTTTGCAGCTCTTTATTACATACCTCTGGTGGAGTGTGGGTATTTATGACAAACATCACCGAAAACTAAACAGACCTTATACCTACTGTTTTTTGGCGGCTTTTGCTCTTTTGTGTTTAAGCACTGCTGTTCCGTTTTCGTACAGACGTCTTATATTGTGGACGGTTCTCGCATTGAACTATTCTCCTTTTTTCCTCACGGCTTTACGTCTCAGAAATACCAGTAACGAATTTTCAATGTCCTTAAGCATGACCGAACGTCTGGGTTTGTTTACCATTATTGTTTTTGGAGAGGCTATTTTAGGGGTGATCAACAGCATGAGTTCCCTTGAGGAAATTACTGGTATGATGTGGACGTGTTTCGGATTGGGAATTCTGATTGTTTTTGCCCTGTGGTGGATCTTTTTTTCATTGATCGCGGACCGATCTTGCAAGCCGGGAATTTTTGAAGGTTTTGTCTTGTCCTTTTTATTTATCCCCACTCTGGCCTCTTTGGGTATGGTGGGAGCAGCCTTTCCTTCCTTGATCCGGGAATTTACCGGCCAGTCAGACGCAGACAATTTACAACTTATTTACGGCATAAGTATTTCAATTTTTTTATGCAGTATTGTTGCCATCAGTCGGTTTTTAGTGTATACCGGAGAATACCTGCCCTCTAAAAAACGCGTGCAATACCTTTTAATAAGCATGGCACTCATAAATCTTGGGTTGGTTTTTTTATTCAGTGTTTTATCTCCACTTGTTTATCTGCTCTGTGTATTCTCGATTCTAATGAGTATAATCGTTATCCTCACGAAAATGTGGTTTCGCCTGGAGTTGGATAAGTTGAGTAAGGAAGGGGATTGAGTCTCGTGGAAAGCTTTACTAAAAAAGGCCTGTAAAATTACAGGCCTTTTCTAATAGTGCTGGGGTAACTAGTTTTTTGCGTGAAGCAAATTCAACTGACCCAGGTGATAACTTTGATGATTGGTTCTGCCCAGAAGTACGTTTAACTTATTCCGGTGCGGTTCTTTTTCAAAATCGGCTTCCGATACAGCGCTGTGTTTGCTCATCCACTCTTCCGGACTCATTTTTTCGAACACTGAAGTGAGTTGCGCATTTACTTTTTCCCAACGTTGTTTTAATTCCGGCAGGGAAGGGAGGTGGTTGGTTACTTTGTCCGGGCTTTTACTGAACATTTCTTCCATATCAGGATAAAGCCGCTCTCCGATTCCGAAGAGAGGGAACAGTCCGTCGTTGGTAGCCGTGAGGTGCCCTAATAAATAAATGGCCCTGTTTCGTCCTGGTGCTACCTGCAACAAATAAGCGGCATCGTCGTATTTATTAAAAAAATCAGTAACGGCTTTGTTGCGGGAGATCCAGGTATTTAGCGCGAGTTGAATTACCTGTTCCGTAAAATCTTTTGTAAGTGTTGAAGTTGTCATACAGGTGTTTTTAAAATTTAAATTAAATCCAATACAGATCCCCGAAAACCGACCAGGGTTTTTTAGTCTCAGTGTTAAGGGTGTGCATGGTTTCTGCTTTTATGTTCTTTATTTCCGTTTTTGTAACCGATTTGGAAGCTGCCGGTTCACCATGGCAGCGACTAAAAAGGCCTTTGCAGTTTTGATTGTTTGTTTTTTCCATGGTTTTAGTGTTAAAAATTAATAAATCTATTTATCTAAATATTTCGATGTATTTTCTGAAAAAAAGGGAACTGTTTTTAGCTCCGTTTTTTTTCTGTTACAAAGGAAAGTAATTTATCGATACATTGAAAAATATCGATGCGTAATTTGGTTTTTTTAACACTCGTATTGTGCCAGGAATTTAATGTACGCGTTCAGTACTTCTTTATTGATCTGGTAACTGGTATTACGCCCGTCTTTTTCGGAAATCAGCAAATCGGCATCCACCAGTTGTTTCACATGATGGGAGATGGTAGATTGAGCCAGATCCACAGTTTCCACAATAGCAGTGCATTGCATACAGTCTTTTTTCTTTTTGATCATTTCCATGATCTTCAGACGGTAAGGATCACCAAGGGCTTTTGAGATCTTTTCCACCTTTTTTAGATCTAACTTGATACTCATGGTACAAATGTATCGATTTAATTCGATGGATAAAAGTTATAAATGCTAAAAACTCGTGAAAGAATCTTCTTATCATTGCTTTACAGAAAGCTTTCACTGTATAAATTAGCGCCTTGTATGCACAACCTTTCACAACTTTACTCAGGAGAACTCAGGGGTACCAAACACCTGCGTTTGTCCTGTAATTTAACCGAAGTCCCCCCTGAAGTGTTCTCTCTGGCGGAGAGCCTTGAGGTTCTCGATTTGTCTGGTAATAAGATTTCTTCGTTGCCGGCAGACTTTGCCCGGCTCAGAAAACTGAGGATCGTTTTTTTCTCCGATAATTTATTTACAGAGTTTCCCTCTGTTCTTTCAGAGTGTAAGGAGTTGAGCATGATCGGCTTTAAATCCAATTTTATAGAGCGTATCCCGGAGAATGCGCTGCCGGAAACAACCCGCTGGCTCATTCTCACGAATAACAAAATTAAAGAACTGCCTGCTTCGATAGGGAAATGTCCTCTTCTGCAAAAAGTGGCCCTTGCGGGTAATGAATTAAAAGAACTGCCCTCCGAAATGATGAACTGCCGGAATCTCGAGCTTTTGCGGATTTCGGCCAATCAACTCAAGGTTCTTCCCGAATGGTTGCTGGATCTGCCTAAACTGGCCTGGCTTGCCTTTGCAGGAAACCCATTTAGTCGCAACGAACAACAGCAGTTACATTTGCAGTATATTAGCTGGAATGAATTCGATTTAAAAGAACAACTCGGTGAGGGTGCTTCCGGTCACATTTCCAAAGCCTTCTGGAAAACTGAAAATAAAAATGTGGCCATTAAAGTGTTTAAAGGGGAGGTTACCAGCGACGGTTATCCTGATGATGAAATGAAAGCTTGTGTTGCCGCCGGCGATCACCCTGTTCTGCCAAAACTTATCGGAGAAATTAAAGATCATCCGCAGCAAAAGCAGGGACTAATCATGGAACTCATTCCTTCACATTTTTATAATCTGGGACTGCCTCCGAGTCTGGATACCTGCACCCGGGATACTTTTCCGGAGGGGACGGTCTTTACTGCACTACAAATACTCAACATTGGAACTGCTATCGCTTCGGGAGCAAGCTACCTGCACGAAAAGGGTATTATGCACGGCGATTTGTATGCTCATAACATGCTCATTGACAAAGAGAGTACCACCTTGTTTGGAGATTTTGGAGCGGCTTCATTTTATAACACACAGGATCGTTTTGCTCAAAAGATTCAGCAACTGGAGTGCCGCGCCTTTGCGTGTTTATTGGACGATCTTCTGGCGCATCTCAGGTTAGCTGACATTGCGCTTGAATTAACAACTAAACTAAGAGATTTAAAGGAGGAGTTAATGCAAACGCATGTAACGGCCCGACCTTTATTTAGTGAAGTCCATTCGCGAATGGCTTCCTGGAAGGAAAAATTTTCTGTTCAGAGTTTTTAATTAGGAAAGGTTTCTACACTTTCTAAATTTCTGTATTTCCGGCTCTCTGCGGGGTTTTGTCAATCCTATGGCTTCGGCTAAGACTGCGT
>CAZMHW010000389.1:0-4201 GCA_964566105.1 uncultured Akkermansia sp. | reverse complement strand
GCCAGTTCGCGGGTAGGAACAATAATTACAGCTTGTACTCCCTGTTCTTCCTTTGCAAGAAGGTCGGCCAATGGTAACAGGAAGGCCAGCGTTTTTCCTGAGCCGGTGGGAGAAATAAGAACCACATTGTTTGCTTTTGCAACCCCGTCGAGGGTGCTTTTTTGCATGGGGTTGAGTTCGGTAATATTAAAGTTGCTGAGGATTTTTGGTTGATTCATAAGCTGCTCGGCTAAACCTTGATTCTTCATCGTTTCTCTGAAAGGTAAAGCCGCTACAAATATACGCTAATAAAAAACGATTGCAGCCCTTAAGCTGCAATCGTGATGTATTTCAGGTGTGTTCGTTGTTAGCGCGATACAGAAGCCAAACCTTTGGTAGGATTGTTAGTTGGCAGCTGGTGTAATTCTCTTTTCATGTTGTCGGTGTATTCTTTGTTGTAGGAAAAATCATCCAGTTCATAGTCAAAGTGAATGATGGCTACCGGAAAATCAATTACATCCTTGTTTAAACGTTTTAAAGCAGCTTCTTTAATTAAAGTAGTTTCAAATACAAAACGGTGAACGCCTTCGTCTTCAGTTAAGATTTCAGTGTTTACAGATACCAGTTTGCTGATGTAGCCTTTTTTGGAAACACGGATCGCGTAGTATGAATTTTTTTCAAGTACGAATTTGAATTTTTTACGTCCTTCTTTTAAAACGATACTGTCAATACCGTCGTTTAAGGTTATGAGCTCCACAAGACATTCTCCATCTTCGCCTTCGTCGGCATTAAGTACTTTACCTTCTATTTGCAGGCAGGAAAGAGAATCGAATTTTGTTTTGTGGTGGTTATCATTGGCTGACTTTGCGTTGAATAAACCGAGGCAAAGAACAAAGGCGGTGGTAATGATGGAGGTTTTCATAGTTGTTGTTTTTAATGTTAGTGGTATGGGTGAATTATTTTTTGTTTTTAGTGTTGGTCCAGGCAATGTTTTTCAGGATCGTTTTTTCTTTGGAAACTTCTGCAGATGCGGTGTGCAGAACCTCTTCTTCAGACAGCATGTTGTCATCCTTAATACTCAGCGCTTCTGCTGTAACTGCGAACAGTGTAGGAAAATTCCTAACAATGTGGAGGTTGTAGAATTTTTTCACCGAGTGGCTTGGGGTTAGCTGAAGTTCCTTCGGATATTTACGAGATTCGTAATTAACCAATTGTTTAATAGTATAAACTGGTGCAACTTGAGCTTTAACCATTTGGTTGAGGCAGATTGTGCTGAGGAGGAGGAGGACAAAAGTTTTCATGAGCTGATTTTTTTAGTAATTGTTGTTGTGTGAGAGGCCTGAGATTATTGTTGTATTTTTTTTGAAATCTATAGGTAACGTTTTGTTAAAAGAACAGTTGTCAGGGGTAAGAGTGTTTTGAAATTCAAAGGAATTAACATTCAGAACGATAAATGCGAAAATGCTCACTACTTTTATCTTCGCTGATGTTACACCTGTTAAGGCTTGCATCTGTGAAGATTGATGGTTGTATTTTGAAAGGGTAGTGGTCATTGTCTTTTAGTGTTAATTACTGAATTAAAAAAAGAGGTCTATAAAGCAGATATTTAAAACGGTACCAAAAAGTAAAATGGCGGTCTTAATAAGAAAGAGATCCATTTTAGAGAGTACGTTAAACTCATCTGAGTAATTGCCGGTGGATGTGTTTTGATTTTTCATGGTTTCAAGTTTTTAGTTTGTTTCCGGGATCAAAGTTAGTTTGGTTTTGTGTCGTTTTTTTTTCCTTTAAGTTTTACATGTTTCACATGTAAGATTGTTTTGTTTTTTGTGGTGCTTATCCAGTTTAAAAACCGGCCTTGTTCAAGCCGCTACAAGACCCTTTTGCTGCGTGGTGTAGCCTTTTACTTCAATGTAACTTTCAATTTTATATCCCTGTTTAAAAGGAATCACATCTACTACGGTATTGTTTTTTCTGCATACCACTTCTTCCACAAAAAAGCCGTTAAGGAAATACAGTTTGGTAAATGTTAATTTATCACTATCCAGATCCAGGAAAGTGGCTTTTTTGCCCAATATTTCACATTGTTGAGATCTGTCCAGTTTCACGAATTCGTAAAAGGACTGAAGATCAAGTTGTGGGTGTATGCTATCTATTTTCATGGCCAGTATTTTGATGTAAAATTACGGCCACTATTCGTCAGGGAAAATTGACATAGAACCTCTAGGTTACATGTGTAAGATTTAACCGAAAAAGAGTGTAAAAGAAAAGGTCTGAAATTAAAGTTCGAATTCGATGGTGAATTCTGTGCCTTGTCCCACCTGGCTTTGAACTGTTATTTTTCCGCCCAGGATTTCGACTTGTGTTTTTACCATATAGAGGCCCATACCCTTGCCTTCTATGTGTGTGTGGAATTTTTTATAGAGCCCAAACAACTTGTCGCCATAGTTTTTCATGTCAATGCCTAGGCCGTTGTCTTTGAACTTAAGGATAATTTTGTTATCTACCTTATAGGAGTGGATGTCAATAACTGTTTTAACCGAACGATTGCGGTATTTGATGCTGTTGGTGATGAGGTTTAAAAAAATACTGTGCAGGTAACTCCTGACTGTAAAAATTTTGTTTACGGTAAAATTCGAATTGATCAGAATGTTTTCCCTGTCAATAAGTTCGCTGATAATGCTCTTAACATCGTTTAGTAAACTGGAAAAGGTAACCATTTCTTTTTTCTCATTTATTTCACGGCGTTTTTGTAGAATAAAATTGAGGTCCGAAATGATTTCATCGAGTTTAACGGCCGAAAGCACCATCCCATCTACACAGCGGGTAAAATCCTGGGGGTTCATGTCAGGTGTTTCTTTGATAATGTTGGAAAGTCCAATAATATTGGCTACCGGTGAGCGCAGGTTGTGAGAAACGATGTAAGAAAATTGTTCCAGGTCTTTGTTATGCTGCACAATGTCTGAGAGCATTTTAGTTCTTTCGAGTTCAATGTTTTTTCGGGCGGTAATGTCTTCGCTCGAAATAATAAAGCCCAAAAGGTTGTTTACTTTGTCTTTTACCGCAAACATATTTACATTGTACCAGGTTTTGGTGCCCTGCGGCTGGACGAAATGTAATTCATAATTCACCTTTTCACCGCTCAGGGCTTTTTCAAATCTTTCCTTGGAAAGAATTTTTCGTTCATCGGGCAGGTAGTCCAGTAAATTATCTCCCTCTTTCAGATCTACCTTAAATTCCTTTTTATAAATTTTAAGCGCACTGGGATTGTAGGAAATAACTCTGAATTTACGATCAGAAAGCACATAAGCTACATTGGTATTATCGAATATGGTTCTCAGGTTAGCTTCCGACTTTCGCAGAAGATTCTCCGCAACCCCGTTTTCCTCCTCCGCAGGGCCGTTTTTTTGGATACGGTTCTGTTTATAGATGCAACTCAAAATAGCGCCTGGAAGCAAATGCAGACGGTCTTTAAAGATATAATCCTCCATGCCGGCTTTTGCCAGTTGAACAAGGGATTCCTCACTAAACGAGTCTGCCAGAAGTATAAAATGATTTTTTTGGGAGGTTTGTTGGCTTAAACGCAAAATCTCCAGAGCTGTGTGATCTTTAAATTCCCCGTCACACAGAAGTATGTCGGGTGAAAAATCTTCAAGATGGGATATAAATTCAGAAATGACGTTAATCTGCTTAAAGTGGCAGTTAAGATCGTGTTTTTTGAGTATGTTTTTTATCTCGACACCAACATCTTCCTTTTCTCCAAGGTAAAGTATCTTTATTTTAACATTCATATACTGACTAAATTATGCGGCTGATACAAATGTTTAACAAAGGAGTATAAAGCTGTTTAAAAAGTAAATTTAAAAAAAAATGCTGTCACACTCTATGAAATGGGTCAATAAAATGGGTAAAAGTAATGAATCGAAGAAAAGAGCGGGGGTCTAAAAGTCTAGTCCGGTAAGCTAAACAAGTATTAAACTAACTATTTTTGGCCTACACTTTTTCGAGCATTTCTTTGGTAAGGGGTTTATTCAGGAAAACAATGTCTTCCGAAATGGATTGCGCCTTCTGTTTATCCTCATGATACACCGATGAAGTAAGAATAACCAGTTTGGGTTTTTGTAACTGTGATTCGTTTTTTTTCTTAAAGTTCTCAATAAACTGAAAGCCATCCATCATGGGCATGTTAATATCGATAAAAATCACTTCAGGATAAACCTCCATA
>CAZMHW010000388.1:0-4209 GCA_964566105.1 uncultured Akkermansia sp. | reverse complement strand
GTTGTAGATCGCGGAGATCTCTGCCTTTGTCCAGTTAGTTCTTATCATAATAGTTCCTTTTAGTGCGGCGGCAAAAATAACAATCTTTCCGAAACTAAACAGAGACCTTTTCTTAATAAACTGTTAGTAATAATTTGAGCAAGTAATGGAGCAATGTTCTACTTTCATTAAAACCAAAGTCAAATCTATGATCTATTCTATCTCACCCTCCCTCCACAATAATGGTAAACCTCTAATAACCATTTTGATAGAATAAACAGCTTCCTGTTCAAATCAATTTTGGGCTTAACAAAAAAAGCAATTCTGTATTTATAGTTTTATAATAAGTTATTTAATTTATTTCTATGGCGAAACGAGCAGCTAAAACAAGTATCGGTGAGCGAAAAATATTTGTGCTGGATACCTCTGTTATCATTTACGATCACACTGCAATGAGGAATTTTGCAGAACACGATGTGGTGATCCCAATTACAGTTCTTGAAGAATTAGATAACTTTAAGAAGGGCAACGATACCAAGAATTTTTCAGCCAGGGAATTTACACGTTATATTGATAAACATAGCCAGGAAAGTCTTCAGAACTGGACGGCTATTAACGGCCCTACACGGGGCAAGTTTAAAATAGAACTCAATAGTTCATCTAAAGTAAATGCCGAAAAAATATTTGATGACCGCAAAGCCGATCACCGGATCTTAAATACAGCTTTGTATGTTTCTGAAACGCATCCGGGACGCAAGGTAATTCTGGTAACCAAGGATGTGAACCTGCGCATTAAAGCCAAGAGTTTAAATTTGCTGGCGGAAGATTATGAGACCGGTAAAATAAAATCGGTGGACGAATTGTACACCGGTAATACGGAAGACGTAAAAGCAACTAACGATCAGATTGCGTCTATCTATAATAAAGGGAACACACCGGCTAAACCTATTCTGAAAAAGGGCGGACTCCCGAACCATTACTACATTTTAAAAAATGGCTCACAAAGTGTGTTGGCGCGCTACAACCAGGAAGACGATAGCATGCAGCGCGTGATTAAAACAGCGGCCTTTGGTGTAATTCCTAAAAATGCGGAACAGGCTTTCGCTTTGGATGCTATTATGAATCCGGACATTAAACTGGTAACCATTCAGGGTGTAGCCGGAACCGGAAAAACACTTTTGTCTCTTGCCGGAGCTTTGGAACTGCGTAGAAATTATCACCAGATTTATCTGGCTCGCCCTATTGTACCCTTAAGCAATAAAGACATCGGTTATTTGCCCGGAGACGTGAACAGTAAACTAAATCCTTACATGGAGCCACTTTGGGACAATTTAAAATACATCCGTAGTTTGTTCAGTGAAAAAGATAAAGAACACAAACAACTCAACGAAATGGTGGAAGCTCAAAAACTGGTGGTATGCCCACTGGCCTACATCCGCGGCAGAAGTTTAAGCAATGTGTTTTTTATTGTGGACGAAGCGCAGAACTTAACCCCGCACGAGGTAAAGACAATTATTACGCGTGCAGGCGAAAACACCAAGATCGTTTTTACAGGAGATATCAATCAGATCGATACACCTTACCTGGATTCACAAAGTAATGGCTTGAGTTACCTGATCGAAAAAGTAAAGGGACAGCCTTTATACGCGCACATCACCCTTCAAAAAGGTGAACGTAGTGCATTGGCCAATCTCGCGAATGATCTTTTGTAACAGGATTTAGTTTTTTTTCCAGATCTTTTCTGGCCCTATCTGCACAAATTTGTGACTGATATCAGAGAACTTTACCGTTTCTTTTTCGCCTAATGCGAGAAAAGCACCTGGTCCCATGCTGACATCAAACAGCCGGAAGGCTCTTTCCTGCAAAGCTTTATCGAAGTAAATAAGCACATTGCGGCAAACAATCAAATCAAAACGATTGATATAACCTTCGTTTGCCAGACTATGGGAAGCAAAGGTCATCCTGGAACGAAAAAACTCTTTAAATTTTTCTCCTTGTGGAGTTGTATCATAGTAAGCTGAAAAAGATTTTTCACCGCCGGAGAGAACATAGTTTTTAGCATACAATTGCATTAAACTCACCGGAAAAATACCACTCCGCGCTTTGGTTAACACGTGCGGATTAATATCGGTGGCGTATATTTCAGATTTTTCCAATAACCCCAATTCGTGCAGAAGAATGGCTACCGAATACACTTCTTCCCCGGTAGAGCAACCGGCATGCCACACACGAATGGTGGGAAGTTTCGCCAATTGGGGAATGATAACCTTGCGAAGCTCCAGGAAAAAATTCTGATCCCGGAACATTTCTGTAACGTTTACGGTAATGCGATCGATAAAATGATCGATGTAGTTTTTATCAACACGCACTTTGGTTCTGAATTCTTCGAAGGACTGAAATTTTTCAAGTTTATACAATCGGTTAACGCGGCGTTTAAAAGAGTCCCTCGAATAATAAGTGAAATCGTAGTAATAGAGTTCAAGCAGGTCCCTTAAAATAATGTTGATCTCCTGGTCGTTTAGCATTCTGTTGTCATGGACTGTAAACATGCGTAATTTTTAGTAATGCCTCGGTTTTTTTTAAACAAATATTTTTTCTATACGCTTAAGTGTTAAGAAAACTAAAATTTAGTTTAATTGAAAGTCTTAATAGGATTGGTTTTCAGAGCGATGGCGTTTTTGATCGAAAAAACTGTCTGACCATAAATTACAATTTATTAATATTTGTTCGTGCAAAATTTTAAGAGGATGCTGTAATTTTGTAGTGTAGATTCTTTTCAGAAGCAAATTTATTTCTGGCACAGAGTTTGCAATACTTAATGTAAGCTTTCGGAACTTTTGAAAAACAAAGGCTGCATGAAGGACTAAATACAACCACACACCGACGGTAACGCATGAGCAACACCGGGATACGGTTATCTAAAATGGAACTCAGTACTGAAAAAGCCACAACTTAAATGTTGTGGCTTTTTTTTCTCAGGAGTGTCAGAGGATAAGTCAAAGACCTTTGGGCTAATCAAACAATTACTAAGGAGTCATGAAAACTTAAGTTCGAACTGAAAACAAAATTCAATGCAAACCGAATTTGTCTTTAAAATCTGACCTTGCTTTTTCACCTGAGGAGAAAGTAAGAGAAAAATTGTAAAACCGACTGTTTTTATTTCTCTACAACTATTGATCCTGATCGGGGTTTTAAAGTCGTACATCAATTCTCTATGTCCGGGAAAATTCAACCGAATCCATGGTTAATTAAGCTTGCTTTAAACTTTTGTACAAAGCCAATTTGGCCGGAAATCCCCATCGTTCCTGAAAAAATTTCAGTTTCAAATGCAAAAAAATGTAAAAATTATTACAGAATGACAGATTTATATGAATGGAACACGATTTGTCTCCTCCTGTTTCGAGTACGTACTTCAAAAAAAATTAACTAAACAATTAAAAATAAATTATTATGACACTGGTAAAATTTAAAAATGGTAACGGATTAAGTAATTTTCCAACCATCGAGCGTTCTTTTGGTTTTCCGTCCTTCTTCCCTGATGCACTCGAACGTATGCTTTCAGATGAGGCTGTTAACTGGATGCCTTCAGTAAACATTAAAGAAAGAGCAGAAGATTTTAAAATAGATCTGGCTGTTCCGGGAATGGACAAGAAGGATTTTAATGTGGAAGTGGAAAACGGAGTATTGGTAGTAAGTGGTCAGCGCAAAGACGAGAGCAACGAAGAAAATGAAAAAGTGACCCGTCGTGAATTCCACTACGGTGCCTTCAAACGCAGCTTCAGTCTGCCTGAGAGCGCTAATACCGATAACATCAATGCTTCTTACAAAGATGGGGTATTGTCCTTAACGGTTGCAAAGCGTGAGGAAGCAAAACCGAAACCAAAAAAACAAATCACCATTGAGTAATTAACCTAACCAGAATTACTCTTACAAAAAAGACCGGCATTTCGTCGGTCTTTTTTTTGATCATTATGATTCTGTGTATGAATGTAAATTAGGTGCAGATTGCTTCGGCCATTGAAACACATCCTCTGCCTCGCAATGACGTAGCGATAGAATATCCGTCATTGCGAGTGGTAACGAAGCAATCTCATGCAAATGCTTCAGTGTATGAATGTAAATGTTCGGGCAGATTACTTCGGCCGATGAAACACCTCCTTTGCCTCGCAATGACTTAGCGATAGAATATCCGTCATTGCGAGTGGTAACGAAGCAATCTCATGCAAATGC
>CAZMHW010000387.1:0-4242 GCA_964566105.1 uncultured Akkermansia sp. | reverse complement strand
GTCAATTTTTGGATATTGAGCTTTTACAGCAAAATTCAAACCTTGGTAAAAGGCGGCCATGAAATCGGATTAAGATTTGGACTAAGCACTAAAAAGAGTGGTACATCTTCAGATAATGATAATATCTCCAAAAGATCCATCGATGAGATCTTCGAGAAGCTTGATAAACACGATCAGGAAATAGAAATTCTGAACAGAAAAGTCGACTCTCTGGATAAAAACATCAGTCACTTAAAAGACGAACTCGAATTACTAAAAAGTCGTCAGGTGAGTCAGGACGAGTTAGCGAAAGCCATAGACAGTTATTTTAAAAGCAATGAAACAAAATCTTCGGAAAAATCAAATTCAGAAAGTACTGAACCTGAAAAAAATCAAACAAATAAAATTGATAAGTCGGGTAAGTATAAAGTAATCAGCCCAAGAAATGAAAAAGATTTTGAAACACTTTCAGATTCTGTTGATGCCAATTACAAAATTGTTTTGGGCGTGTACCAGCTTCCTTCCTTCGCTAAGGAGTATCAGAAATTTTTGACTCGGGAATTGCACTATGAATCTAAATTGGTACAGTTAAACGATCATCCAAAAAAATTCATTTATGTCTGCGTACAAAAAGAATTTAATGATCTGAAGGAAGCTTTGAATGAACTGAAAAAAATAAGAAAGAACATAAAGTCCAAATCCGTAGAAATAACTAAAGGGGAAGCCTGGATTTTACAAACAGTGAATAAATAATATGCGGTATTTTTTTTCTATTATCATTTGCCTGCTGGTTTTAAACCAAAACCTGGCTCAGTCTTTTGGAGGAAGCCTCTCCTCCAATACCACCGTGTGTCAGGGAAACAACACTGGCCAGCTTTCTGTTACTGGTTATTCGGGAAGTATTAACCGCTGGGAATACGCTTATAATAACACTGGTCCGTGGACACCGATTGTTTTTACATCGAATACGTATAATTATACCAATCTCCTGCAATCTACCTATTTCAGAGTCGCAGTGCAACTAACCGGCTATCCTGAAGCCATGAGTAATACTGTTCTTGTTAACTGCACTTCCCCAAGCATAGCAGGAAACATAACAAGCAACACATTTCAATGCATCAATTCTCCGGTCACATCAACACTCGCCGGTAATACTGGCACGGTTCTGTCCTGGGAATATTCCACGAACAACTGGATTGTTACCAATACCATTACTACAAGCAATACGCTCATCGCAACGCTTTCTTCATTGACAAATACAACACAAATAAGAGCAAGGGTTCAAAACGGTGTTTGTCCTGTAGTGTTCAGCAATACCCTCACTATCTTTCCCGCCAGCTTAAGTAATGGAGGTTTGATTAGCGGGACTCAAAGTGTCTGCGCTTCCTCAAATGCATCCACACTTACCTTAAGTAATTATACAGGGAACATCCAACAATGGGAAAGTTCTGCTTCCAGCGGAGGCCCCTTTAACACTATCAGTTCCAGCGCTAACACAAGCACTATCAGTTATGTTAACCTCAGTCAAAATACCTGGTACCGCGTCCTCGTTAAAAACGGAACCTGCCCCGATTCCTATTCGGCAACGTTTAGCGTAAACGTAAATGCCCCGAGTGTTGGTGGAAATATTGTTGGTACACAAAGTGTTTGTGCCAATACTAACTCGGGTATCCTGCAACTTCTTGCTCAAACCGGACAAGTGAACCAATGGGAGTACTCCCTGAATAATGGATTGAGCTGGTCAAGTTTGAGCAACACCACAACACTCCATACCTTTTCAAACATTACATCAACACGGGTATACAAAGCGACGGTACAAAATGGACTTTGTCCGCCCACCAGTTCTGCACTGTTTACTGTGAACGTAAACCCAGTGCCTACCAGTACATTCAACGTCACGAATGTTTGCGCCCTAACACCAGGAAGTTTTACAAATCTAACTGCGGGAAACAACAGTTATGTCTGGGATTTTGGAAACGGAGGTAGTGCTAACATCGCCAACCCCTCTTATTCTTATCCCACGCAAGGAACCTATACAGTCAAATTAGTTTCCACTACTCAATTAGGCTGTACCGATTCACTCAAAAAAACAATCACCATTTTTCCAATACCCTCAGTAAATTATGTCAGTGCCGATACCGCCTGTTTTGGTAACACCATTTTGTTTACCAACGCTAGTTCTATCACTTCAGGAAACATCACCCAGGTCAGATTTAATTTTGGCGATGGAAGTCCGACCAGTACACTAAGTTCGGTCAATCACTATTTTTTAAGTGATGGGAATTATTCCGTGTATTTGACTGCTACCAGCAATTTAGGTTGTAAAGACTCCGTAGTTAAACTGATCAGAATACACCCTAAACCCAATAGTAACTTCTCCGTTTCAAATGTCTGCAAGGGAACTCCGGCGCTTTGCAATAATCTCTCAGGAATATCAAATGGCTCGCTTCAACATTTTTGGAACTTTGGGAATTCGTTTACTTCCATCCTCAACTCTCCTCCTTATGTTTATCCTAACGCAGGCACATTTACCATCAGCCTCATCAGTACTTCAAATCACAATTGCAAAGACACGGCATTTAAAACAATTTCCATAAATGAAACTCCCGCTGTGATATTTTCAGCCACCAACACCTGTCTCGGTAACCCGGTTACCTTTAGTACATCCATTAGTCCTTCAAACCTTAGCACCTCACTAACAGTTAATTTCGGAGACGGCATTTTTTCTAACAGCTTCAATCCTTCCCATATCTATGTTTCCTCTGGGACATTCGCTTCCAGTATTATTGCTGTAACCGATTCAGGTTGCGTTGCAAGCGCGGCGCAAAATGTCTCTATTTTTTCCAAACCCTTCGCGAATTTTAATTTCAATAACGTGTGTACTGCCGACAGTGTTAAGTTTACCAACACCAGTTCAATTTCCAATGGTTCCATGAGCTACTTATGGAATTTAAGCGGATTGGCCAGTTCCACTTTAAATTCACCGGGTTTTTTATATCAAAGTCCTGGCACCTTTACGGTCTCATTAATCGCTCTCAGCAATTTCGATTGCAGCGACACTGTTGTAAAATCCTTAACCATTTTTGAAGCTCCAAAAGCGAATTTTAATTTTGGTAATTCCTGCGATGGATTTCCCGTAACTTTTACAAATACCTCATTAGTCAATTCCGGATCCATTAGTCATAATCATTGGGATTTCGGAGACAATTCCACCACCACCGAGATCAATCCCACAAAAAACTACCTGAACAAAGGAAGTTACACTGTAACTTTAATAACCCTCTCCACTAACGGATGCAGCGACACAATCACCAAAACTGTAAATGTTTTTGAAGGACCAATCGCTGACTTTTCCGTAGATAATCATTGTTTAAATACCGCCGCAGTATTCGCAAACAAGAGTATACTGAATTCAGGAACCTATCTTTCAAAATGGTATTTTGGTGATTCCGACTCTTCATTTAGTAATTCGCCAACCCACCTGTATGCAAAAGCGGGAACGTATAAAGTATGGCTTAAAGTAAGCTCTGTTAATTCCTGCAAGGATTCCATCTTTCGTTTTGTAGAAACATTTTCTCCACCACACATCAGTGCCGGAAAAGACACAAGTATCAATAAGGGATTCGGTGTTCTACTAAATGCAACTGGTGCTCAAAACTACAATTGGTACCCTTCCGAAGGACTGAGTAATCCTGTAATAGCAAATCCTTTTTCAAATCCTGAAACATCAACGACTTACATTGTGGAGGGAGTAGACGTAAATGGTTGTAAAAACTCTGACACCCTGAGAATAACAATCAACGATTCTTTCCTGGTAATACCTTACAACATTGTGACCCCGGATGGCAATGGTAAAAATGATACCTGGATCGTTAAGAACATACAGGCATACAAAGAAAACCATCTCCTTATTTTCGATCAGTGGAACCAGAAAGTGTACGAAAAAGAAAATTACGCCAACGAATGGGAAGGAAAAAACAGCCAGGGCGAAATTCTTCCGGATGCTACGTATTATTACATTCTGCGTTTTACAAATAATCCCAAAACCTATTCCGGCTACATTACGCTCTTAAGAAATAAAAAGTAAGGCTTATTGCGCAAAGAAAAAGGCCACAGCGAGAATGCCCTGTTGGTGAAAACACCAACAGCGGAGAGAAAACAGTGTCCAGCGCAACGCGCACCGAAACACAAATTATTTTGCTTATACAATGCTGTCTCTTGTTAGTTGTGGCGACACGTTTGCTGCTAGGTGGTGTATTGTTT
>CAZMHW010000386.1:0-4250 GCA_964566105.1 uncultured Akkermansia sp. | reverse complement strand
GAAGATGGAAGACCTCTCCTTAAAAGCAACAAACGTGAAGACCAAAATACCTCTTGAAATTTTAAAAAAAGCTTACGGGTTAATGTGTACTGCCAAAAGTATGACAGAACTCTTTGAAGCTAACAAGGAAGTGACCGCCAAATACGTGCACGCCACCAGCCGTGGCCACGAAGCTGTGCAGTTGGCTATGGGATTGCAGTTGTTACCTCAGGATTTTTTAAGTGCTTATTACCGCGACGATAGTATTTTACTGGCCATTGGCATGCAACCTTTTGAACTTATGTTGCAACTCCTGGCAAAACGCAACGATCCTTTTTCAGGGGGCAGAACCTATTACTCTCACCCCAGTCTGAAAAGAGACAATATGCCTAAAATCCCTCACCAATCGAGTGCCACAGGCATGCAAGCCATACCCACAACAGGCATCGCCATGGGATTACAATACCTTGAAAAGAATGGCATGGCCAAAGATTTTGAAGGACTGAACCCTCTGGCCGTATGCTCCCTTGGAGACGCAAGCTGCACCGAAGGAGAAGTTTCGGAGGCGTTTCAGATGGCAACTCTGAAACAATTGCCAATTTTGTTTTTGGTGCAGGATAACGAATGGGACATTAGCGCCCACGCCCGTGAGATCCGCTCACAGGACATGACGGACTTTGCCCGTGGTTTTAAAGGTCTTGAAACGAAGACCATCGACGGAACCGATTTTATACTCAGTTATAACACCATAAAAGATTGCCTGGAAACTATTCGTAAAGAACGCCGCCCTATGTTAATCCATGCAAAAGTTCCTTTGTTGAACCACCATACGAGCGGTGTGAGAAAAGAATGGTACAGAGACGACCTTGCGGAGGCTGAAAAAAGAGATCCTTTGCCGCGTTTACGCAATCAACTTATTATTGCCGGAACCGATGCATCGGAAATCAAACAAATGGAAGACGCTGCAAAAGCACTGGTTGAAGCGGATTATCAGAGAGCTTTACTGGAAGAAGATCCGAGACCTGAAGATTTGTTTGAACACGAATTTGCACCCACACCCATTACCGAAGAAAAAGGTAACCGTGCACCTGCAGGCAAACAACCCACCGTTATGGTAGATTCCGCTTTATTTGCGATCAGGGAGATTATGACCAAACACCCTGAATGTCTGCTTTATGGACAGGACGTTGGTGCCAGACTTGGTGGCGTTTTCAGGGAAGCCGCTACCCTCGCCCAACAATTTGGCGACCATCGCGTATTTAACACGCCTATTCAGGAAGCGTTTATAGTAGGTTCCACTGTAGGGATGAGTGCAGCAGGCCTCAAACCCATTGTGGAAGTTCAGTTTGCCGATTACATCTGGCCGGGCCTCAATCAGCTATTTACAGAAGTCAGCCGCAGTTGTTATTTAACCAACGGTAAATGGCCTGTAAGTATGATCCTGCGCGTTCCCATCGGAGCCTATGGCAGCGGTGGACCTTATCATTCGAGCAGTGTGGAAAGTGTATTGGCCAATATCCGCGGAATTAAAATCGCCTATCCAAGCACAGGGGCTGACCTTAAAGGCCTTATCAAATCTGCTTATTATGACCCTAATCCGGTTGTTATTCTGGAGCACAAAGGCCTTTACTGGAGTAAAATTAAAGGTACCGAAGACGCCAAAACCATTGAACCCGATGAGGATTATGTTATCCCCTTTGGTAAAGCACGTTTGGTGATTGAGGCAGACGAACAACAGGTAAAAGCCGGAAAATCCATGTGCATCATCACCTATGGTATGGGGGTGTATTGGGCGAAAGCGGCTGCCAAAAAATTTGAAGGCCAGATCACTATTCTCGATCTTAGAACCATCTCCCCTATTGATGAGCAGGCAATCTTTGATGCGGCTAAAAAACATGGTAAGGTAATGGTACTCACAGAAGAACCTGTGTTTAATGGCTTTGCTCAGAGTATCGCTGCACGCATTAGTGAAAACTGTTTCAAATTCCTCGATGCCCCGGTAAAAGTAATCGGTTCCGAGAACTTACCTGCCATCCCGCTGAATTCAACCTTAGAAAAAACAATGCTTCCAAATGCTGAAAAAGTAGAAAAAGCCATGGAAGACCTCATGAACTACTAAGCACTTGTTACCGGAATAAATCTGTTGATATGAAATTAGCATTAATTCTTTTTACGTTCATCTCTTCAGTTTGTTTTGTAAAGGAAAAGTCCTTAGCCTCACTTACGCCACCTATTTATACATGCGACAGTATTCCTCAGCTCAACAGGCAAATCATTGCATTTGTGAAGGGTAATCTAAACAAAAAGGTGGGGCGTGGCGAATGTTGGGACCTTGCCGCCCAGGCCCTCAATAAAGTGGGCGCCACCTGGGATAAAAACTACGCGTTTGGAAAAGTGATCAACGAAAAAAAAGATTGCGTGTACCCTGGTGATATCATGCAATTTGAAGGCGTTGAAATAGAATACGAAAAAAACAAAGTGTTTTACAAAGAGAACCTGGAACATCACACCGCGATAATCTACCAGGTAAAAGGAAAAGAAACGTTTGTAATGGCCGAACAAAACACTTCTACCTTAGGTAAAAAAGTAGGTCTTAGTGCACTCGATCTGAAAAACATTCGTAAAGGAAATTTCCGGATTTTCAGACCCTACAAATAAGGATTGGATTCCTCTGAATGACTGAAAAGAAGTTGCTACAGGTGCAATGCAGCTTTTTTGGCTAAAAGCTGATCGTTAGACTCAACCACATCCTCATCCTTGATACAACAATCCACAGGACACACGGCGGCACATTGAGGCTCATCGTGAAAACCAGCACATTCGGTACATTTATCACTTACAATGAAGTAAAGATCCATGCTTTTAGGAGTCTGAGGAGCATCAGCGTCCACTTCTTCGCCACTGTTGTGCCCTTTAAATTTACCTTTTACAGTAGTTCCATCGGAGTAACGCCATTCCGCGCCGCCCTCATATATAGCATTATTTGGGCATTCTGGTTCACATGCGCCACAATTAATACATTCGTCTGTTATTTTAATTGCCATTTTTTTACTTAGTTTTGCAGTTCGAAAAACTTACACAATCGTATTCTGTAGAGTCATTCTTACAGCTTACAAATATACGACCAAATTTTATGACTATAAAACAAAGAATTAAGGGTTTTGTTGAGGTGGGTTTGTTTATAAACCGTCATTTTTCAGGTCAAATACAGCCATCTGAGGCGCAACTGCATGATGGCCTGACAAAAATCATTGAAATGGCTCATCTCTACAACAATTGGTTTATTCCAAAATTTGTTAATGAAGCTATTTTAAACCTGTCTGGTTTTCTCAACGAAGACGAATTGCTGAAGTTCAGCGAAAATATTCCTGAAAGACCAAAAAAAACGGTAGCAATTGTCTGCGCGGGAAATATTCCTCTGGTATGTTTTAACGATGTACTTTGTGTGCTGTTAACCGGAAATACGGCCTTGATTAAGCTTTCCAGCGACGACAATGTACTTTTACCCTTCTTTCTGAAATTACTTACACATTACGAACCCCAATTTGAGGAACAAATTCTCTTCGCGGATGGCAAACTGAGTAATTTTGACGCGGTTATTGCTACCGGCAGCGATAATACAGCCAGTCACCTTCACTTTTATTTCTCAAAATACCCCCATATTATCCGCAAAAGCCGTAGCTCTGTGGCCGTACTAACCGGTCTCGAATCGGCAGAAGATCTGAAAAATCTGGGCAAAGATATTTTCCAGTATTTCGGGCTGGGTTGCCGGAACGTGAGTAAATTACTGGTTCCCAGAGATTATTCCTTTACCACCTTTTTTGAATCCATTGTGGATTTTGGTTTTGTTGTAAATAATAAAAAATACGGCAATAATTACGACTACCACCGCGCCATTTACCTGCTGGAATCTATGAAGTTTCTGGATAATAATTTTTTAATTCTCAAAGAGAGTCCCGATCTCCATTCCCCTGTGGGTGTTCTCTACTACCAACATTATGACCATATCTCCGAAACCGAGAACTACCTCCTTTCTAACAAGGACCAGATTCAATGCGTGGTTGCCAAAGACAAGATTCCCTTTGGTTATTCACAGAGTCCTGTTATTACAGATTTTGCAGATAATGTGAACACTGTGGAATTTTTAGTAAATTTATGACGTTTTGTATATGCGAAACCTTTTTAAGTTAAGCTTTATAGTCTTTTTTTCACTTTGCGCAAAGGCACAGGTTCCTCCTGCTGCACAGATAATTATAACCTCAACCACCAAT